>NZ_JBGOOI010000049.1:0-36009 GCF_041439605.1 Vibrio sp. 1F169
TGAAGTAGTCATAATTCGTCCTCAATGTGTAAACACATTTCAGGACGGGACACATCCAACAAAAAAGGCGAATAACCTAAGTTATCCGCCTTTCCTTATAAAAGCTTATAGCTATAAAAACTAACTAGAAATTAAGCTTCAACTTTATTCATGTGTACATCCATTTGCGGGAATGGGATTTCGATACCTTCGTTATCCAAGCCTTCTTTGATAGCTTGCATAAGGTCGAAATAAACATTCCAGTAGTCAGCAGTACTAACCCATGGACGAACAACAAAATTAACTGAAGAATCAGCTAGCGTGTGAACACCTACTTGAACACCTGGATCTTTCAATACGCGCTCATCAGATTCACAGATCTTAGTCAGTAGCGCTTTTGTCTTCTGAAGATCAGCGTTGTAAGAAACACCAATCATTAGATCAATACGGCGCGTCGCATGACGAGAATAGTTAGTGATTGGGCTACCGATAACGCTTCCGTTAGGTACTACAACCATTTTGTTGTCTGGTGTTGTTAAAACAGTTTGGAAGATCTGAATTGAATCAACTGAACCCGCTACACCACCAATTTCCACGTAGTCACCAGACTTGAATGGACGGAATGCAACGATAAGTACACCCGCTGCAAAGTTAGATAGTGAGCCTTGCAGCGCAAGACCAACGGCTAAACCAGCCGCACCAATAACAGCAACTACAGATGCAGTTTGAACGCCTAAACGACCAAGTGCAGCGATAAGAACAATAACAAACAATAAGTAACGAACTAAACCGTGGATAAATTCCACAACAGCTCGGTCCATCTTCTTCTTCTCAAGAACCTTAGATACGCTATTCGCGACTGCTTTAACAATCAAGTTACCAATAAATAGAATTATCAGTGCAGAGATAATGTTTACACCGTATTGGATAAATAGATCTGAATTATTTGTTAACCACTGCTCGGCCTGAGATAAACCATCCACAATTGGAGTCTCAAGCGCTGTCGAACTATCAGCCATAATGTGCATCCTCTATATAATATGCTATGAGCTAAACTGTCTTAAGCCAAACTTACTTTTACAATAATAAACAGTTTAACTCCTGTTAAGTCACTGTGTTAAAAGTAAATTAAAGCCAAGTCCTTTTTATAAACTGAACCAGGTCCAGTTTTTCGGCACGATATCCTATCTTTGACCGATTGCAAAGTCATATTTATGTAAGCTTTTGAATTAATAAAACTTACCAATAAACGCAAATACCGATAACTAAAAGACTACGAAATTTATTCACCGTAGGCTAGGTTTTTCACATATTTAATACAAGTTTTTATCAGACATAAAAAAACCCGCTCAATGAGCGGGTTTTTAAAACTTAAAGAGTACTTAATTCAAAGAATTATAGTACGTCTACAGCGTTAAGGTCAGCGAATGCTTTCTCAAGACGAGTAACCATTGAAGACTGAGCAGCACGTAGCCATACGCGTGGATCGTAGTACTTCTTGTTTGGCGCAGCTTCGCCAGTTGGGTTACCGATTTGACCTTGTAGGAAATCGAAGTTATCAGCAGAGTACTGACGGATACCATCCCAAGTTGCCCACTGTGTATCAGTATCGATGTTCATTTTGATAACACCGTAGCCGATAGACTCTTGGATTTCTGCTTCAGAAGAACCAGAACCACCGTGGAATACGAAGTTTAGAGCGTTAGGTGCAATACCGAACTTCTCTGCACAGTATGCTTGAGAGTCACGTAGGATAGTTGGAGTAAGTACAACGTTACCAGCTTGGTAAACACCGTGTACGTTACCGAAAGATGCAGCGATAGTGAAACGTGGGCTAACAGCCATTAGCTTCTCGTATGCGTATGCTACGTCTTCTGGAGAAGTGTAAAGCTCAGATGCGTCCATATCAGAGTTATCAACGCCGTCTTCTTCACCACCAGTACAACCAAGTTCGATCTCGATTGTCATGTCCATTTTAGCCATGCGAGCTAGGTAAGTAGCACATGTTTCGATGTTCTCTTCTAGAGACTCTTCAGAAAGGTCTAGCATGTGAGAAGAGAATAGAGGCTTACCAGTTTGTGCGAAGAACTCTTCACCAGCGTCTAGTAGACCGTCGATCCATGGTAGAAGTTTCTTAGCAGCGTGGTCAGTATGCAGGATAACTGGAACACCGTAAGACTCAGCGACAGCGTGTACGTATTTTGCACCAGCTACAGCACCAAGAACTTGTGCGCCTTGACCTTCAAGTTTAACGCCTTTACCTGCGAAGAATGCAGCGCCGCCGTTAGAGAACTGAACAACAACTGGAGACTTAACTTTAGCAGCCGCTTCTAGTACTGCGTTAATAGAGTCAGTACCAACAACGTTTACTGCAGGAAGAGCAAATTTGTTTTCTTTTGCTACTTCAAATACTTTCTGTACGTCATCGCCAGAAATTACACCAGGTTTTACAAAATCGAAGATCTTAGACATGGAAATAGTCCTATTTATTCTATTCGTTTTAAGATAAAAAACTTAAGTTTAAAAATTTGCAATCGTTTGCTCACAACTTCCGCTATTCTAGCAAATAAGTGTGATATGCAGCAAACGTTAAAAGGCGAGATTCGTATCTCGCCTTTCTAAATCAATTACGCTTTAGCACGCTCTTCAAGCATTGCTACTGCAGGAAGTACTTTACCTTCAACAAACTCAAGGAAAGCACCGCCACCAGTAGAGATGTAAGAAACATCTGCTTTGATACCGAACTTGTCGATAGCCGCTAGCGTGTCACCACCGCCTGCTACTGAGAAACCTTCAGAGTCAGCGATTGCTTTAGAGATACCAGCAGTACCCGCTTCGAAGTTTTTGAATTCGAATACGCCTACAGGGCCGTTCCAAAGAATAGTTTTCGCGTTGCCGATGATTTCAGCTAGAGCTGCAGTTGAATCAGGGCCAAGGTCGAAGATCATGTCGTCGTCTTGAACTTCAGAAACGTGCTTAATTTCAGCTTCTGCGTTTTCGTCGAATGCTTTAGCACATGCAACGTCAGTCGCTACAGGGATAGCACACTCTTTCATTAGTTTCTGAGCCGTTTCAACTAGGTCAGCTTCGTATAGAGACTTACCTACGTTGTGGCCTTCAGCAGCGATGAACGTGTTCGCGATACCACCACCAACAACAAGTTGGTCAGCGATTTTAGAAAGAGATTCTAGAACGGTTAGTTTAGTAGAAACTTTAGAACCACCAACGATAGCCACTAGTGGGCGAGCTGGGTTGTCCATTGCTTTACCAAGCGCTTCAAGCTCAGCAGCTAGAAGAGGACCAGCACATGCTACAGGAGCGTAAGTACCCACACCGTGTGTAGACGCTTGAGCACGGTGAGCTGTACCGAATGCATCCATTACGAAGATGTCACATAGTGCAGCGTATTGCTTAGAAAGAGCTTCTTCGTTCTTCTTCTCGCCTTTGTTAAAGCGAACGTTTTCAAGAACAGTTAGTTCACCAGCGTTTAGCTCAAGACCATTTACGTAATCTTTCGCTAGTTTAACGTCACAGTCTAGTGCGTCGTTTAGGTAGTTAACTACAGGAGCTAGAGAGAACTCTTCGTTGTACTCGCCTTCAGTAGGACGACCAAGGTGAGAAGTAACCATAACTTTTGCGCCAGCTTCTAGGCAAAGTTTGATAGTTGGTAGAGATGCTAGGATACGTGCATCTGAAGTTACTTTACCGTCTTTTACTGGTACGTTTAGGTCAGCACGGATGAATACGCGTTTACCTGCAAGTTCCAGGTCAGTCATCTTGATCACAGACATGATTTGTCCTCTCAAATTTAAATAAAAATAAAGTTTTGGAAACTCAGCAACCCTGCTAAGCCTATAAATTATTCAACTGGTAATGCTTTAACTGCTAATAATATGTGGACACTTAGTATTTATTTCAAGCTAAAAAATAAATAATCCACACATTTGCTTCTAGGTCTTACTTCTTGCCTTCTGAAGCTTGCATTGCAAGAACCGTATCCAGCATTCGGTTCGCAAAGCCCCATTCATTGTCACACCACACCAGCATTTTCACTAAGGTGCCATTGCTCACTCGAGTTTGTGAACCATCAACGATTGCGCTATGGGGATCGTGATTAAAGTCGATGGAAACGAGCGGCGCTTCAGTATAGTCAACTATATTGTGTAATGTACACTGGGAAGCATTAACAATGGTTTGATTTACGTCATTAACTTTCACATTTGTATTAATTGTGACACTTAAATCCATCGCAGTGACGTTTACCGTCGGCACACGCACAGATATCGCTTCGAACTTGTTAGAAAATTTCGGGAAGATTCTTTCAATACCTTTATGCAATTTAGTGTCGACAGGAATGATAGATTGGCTTGCTGCTCGAGTACGACGCAAGTCGCTATGGTATGCATCAATAACTTGCTGATCATTCATTGAAGAGTGAATGGTCGTAATGGTACCTGACTCAATACCAAAGGCATCATCAAGTACTTTAATGATAGGGACAATACAGTTAGTGGTGCATGAACCATTGGAAACGATTCGGTGGTCAGCTTCGATAGTATCGTGATTTACACCATAGATAATGGTGTTATCAAGGTCGTTAGCACCAGGGTGTGAAAACAGTACCTTTTTAGCTCCAGCAGCGATGTGCGCTAGGCCATCATCTCGGCAACCGTAAACACCGGTACAATCGAGAACAATATCGACTTCAAGATCACGCCAAGGCAACAGTTCAATATCAGCCAGGTGTAAGATACGAATGGTATCAAACTCGCCTTTATCTTCAGCACCAATGCCATGATGAACATAAATGTGCTCTTGATCATTAGAGATTTTCTTGCCGAAGCGGCCGTGACTGGTGTCATACTGCAATAGGTGAGCCATAGCGTCAGGCTGAGCAAGCTCATTGACCGCTACTACTTTGATTTGTTGGCTTTTGCCACTTTCATAGACAGCGCGCAATACATTACGCCCTATTCGTCCAAATCCGTTTATCGCGACTTTTAGCATAGTTCCGTACATCTAACCAAAATTTCGTGCAACAGATGATAACTGAATCCTACTCAAAGCGCATTAGTTGAATACTAAAGCTGTCATAACTTCAAAACTTTAAAACTTTAAATATAAAAAGACGCCACCAACTATAACGTTGATAGCGTTACTATTTATGTATAAGAGACAACAAGCTTGTTGCCATCAGCGTTATCGGAAGTAGCCCGTGCTTTTAACTTGGGTTAGTTGATAGTGCACTTGGTGACTCACCAGTTCTTTCACTCATAAGATCAGCCACAAATTGAGCTCTTGAGCCCAAAATAATTTGCAGGCCACTTGAACCTACTTTTATGACCCCCATAGCACCTAGGTCTTTGATTCCTTGCTCATTCACATGAGCCTGATCTTTAATCTGTAAACGCAATCTCGTAATACATGCTCCTATCGAAGTAATGTTAGCGGCACCACCAATCAAGATTGTGATTTCACTAGCTAAATCTTCATTGTCCAAAATGATCGCCTTACTTTGAGTATCCTCACGTCCTACTGTTTTCAAATTGAACTTTCGAATAGCAAAACGGAAAACCGTGTAATAAATAGCGGCCATAGTTAGCCCCCAAAGAATCACATTGATCCAGTTAGTTTTGAACCCATCCATCGCGGGAAGAACACCAAAAGACACGAAATCAATAATGCCGGCTGAGAAGGTTTTACCAATATGAACATCCAACGCATAAGTCACCGCGTAAGACACCCCTGCCATGATTGCAGAAAAAACATAAAGTAAAGGTGCGACAAAGATAAAAGCAAATTCAACGGGTTCTGTTATACCTGTAACAAACGAAGTAAGAGCAGCAGAGCCTAAAATACCTGCTGCAATTTTTTTATTTTTATCATTCGCTTCATGATACATAGCTAAACATGCAGCAGGGAAAGCAAACATGTAGATAGCAAAATTACCCGATAGGAATTTTCCTGCTTCTTGGTATTCACTGGTTGAGAACGTTTTTACTCCATCTTCAAGCATTTTAAACCAAATGGTATGATCGCCATTTACAATGGTCCCCGCGGCAGTTGTGTACTCACCGAAAGAAAACCAATAAGGGCTATAAAAAATATGATGGAGACCAACTGGAATTAAAGCGCGCTCCATAAATCCGTAGATGAAAGTTGATACGTACATGTTTCCGCCATTCGCCATATGCGATAGCGCATCAATACCTGATTGAATATATGACCAAATATGGGGTAAAACTAAACCAATTAGGAATGCAGAAAACGCAGTCACAATCGGTACAAAGCGTTTACCGGCAAAGAAACCAAGGAAATCAGGCAGCTTAGTATCATAGAAACGTTGATACATAACGGCTGCGAGGATACCTGCAATGAGTCCGCCAAAGACACCTGTTTGCAATGAAGGAATACCCATCACCATTGCATAACGGCCACCTCCCATCGCCATCTCAGGTGTAATGCCGAGCGCCACCCCCATTGTCGCATTCATCACGACCATGGCGACAATCGCGGCTAAAGCGGCAATCCCTGACTCCTTAGTCAAACCAACCGCGGCTCCTACCGCAAACAGTAAGGCTAAGTTATCAAATATAACGCCACCAGCACGCATCATTAGGGGGATGTCGAGCTTAGCACCGAAGGCAAGTAATAACCCCGCTGCGGGTAATATAGATATGGGCAACATCAATGCTTTACCAATTAAGGAAAGCTTAGATAAGCCGCTTTTAAAACTATCTAGCATAATAAAGTCCTTTAATATCGTTAGAATACCAACGAACTTTATCAAGCTAATTGAATCTCAAGGTTACAAATAGCAAGTAGTTTGTAACTCGTTTTTTACAATAGACCTAGGCTGGAAAATGTCGAAGGTACATAGTAATTTCTAGCTAGACATTTAAAGTCAAAAGAAGAACAAGAAGCTAACGAAACACCTCATTATTAATAGCATGTAGGTGTCCAATAAGTGTTTCCGCTGAAATGGAAGAGTCCATAAAGTAGCGATATAACTCGTTGGATACCGCATTCTGAAGAACAGGGTTAACAGCCATTGAATCGGTCAAGCTTGGCATAGCTGTACCTTCAGAACTCGCATGAATGTAATCTTGATAAGATTGCTGTTGGCATCGTGATAATTCATTCACAGGTATATTTGCTTGAGCAGGTATTGAACCTTTCTTTTTACTGAAGTCTAAAAGAAATTGGGGAGAAGATAACGAGGTCATTACCGATACCATATTATGATCTTCACCCGTTACTTTTGTAAAAAATGCCAAGCTATCAACATTGTAGATAAAACCTTTTTCCGTAGAAGGGAACGCTCGACATTCTATGTAATCTGGAATTTCACCTTCTGCACTAATAAACATCTCTCCCAGAGCCCAATCACCTGTAAATTGAAAGGCAAACTCCCCTTCAAGCAAAGATTTTGTCCCCTGATCCCAACTAATACTCGGTAAATCACTACCGACAATATTAGCCAGAGAGCGGAAGCGCTTAAGCGCCTCAAGTGTTTTATCGCTATTTAATGCGTCAGGGTCTAAATCCACAAATGCCTGTCGATAATAATTTGCCCCACCTACTCCGAATGCAATATTTTCAAAAACTTGCACAATTTGCCAAGAGTCTTCTCCCAAAGCCAAAGGATTAACCCCCTTACTTTTCAGCGTAGTTAATGCTAACAGTAACGAGTCCCACGTCTGAGGTGATGAAAGTTGATGCTGATTTAGTACCTTTTTATTTATCCACATCCAATTTAATCGATGGATATTCAAAGGTATGGCGACAAAGTTCCCGTCATATTGGTGAATGGCTTTAATATCAGGATACAGCGACTGATCCCACCTCTGCGATTCTGCGACTTCATTGACATCATTTAAAAAACCTAACGCCGCCCATGACTGAATAGCCGGACCTTCCATAAGAGCAATATCAGGGGAATACCCGGCAATAGCTCTGGCTTGAAGAATCGCTTTGGCAGGTGCACCACCACCGCCACTGATTGGTTCACTTTTTAATGTATAAGGCAGAGATTCAAATTACTTCTCGATGACCGACCACGCTTTTTCTTCTCCAGCAGCCGTCCACCAATGCAGCATTTCAACAGAGGGGGAAGAAAACGCGGGGTTCGTCGATAACAAAAGACTTAACAGTAACCATTTTTTCATAGGGCATTCACCAAAATAATGTCCACCTCAAGCCCACCTTCTGGTGAATTAGATAACTGAACGTCCCCACCGTGTGCCCTTGCGATACTACGAGCAATTGCTAGTCCCAAACCTGAACCTTCAATGCCTGTATCATTGTCTCTAAAGTAAGGTTCAAAGACTTTTTCTAACATATCTTCTTTGATTCCTTTTCCTGCATCACGCAGCACGATTTGAATAGAATCAGAGTGAGAAAACATACTGATGTCGACCGTATTTCCATATTTAACGCCATTATCAACTAAGTTGAATAAACAACGTTTGATTGCTAGTGGCTTGCCATAAAGCTCAATCCTTGGCAGATCTATCAGGCTTACGCATACTCCATTTTTGTTATGAACAGCCGCGCATTGTTCAAGGATATCGTTAATATCAATCCACTCTAACTCTTCGTGGATGTCATTCTCTCGCATATATTGCAAAGCCCCGTTCAACATCATATCGACTTCGTTCAATAGCTTTTCAAACCTTAACTTTGTTTGCTCATCATCCATCATTTCAGTTCGTAACTTTAAACAGGCTAATGGTGTTTTAATATCATGGGATATCGCATTAAAAAACATATCTCTATCCCGCAAATACGATTTGATTCGACGGTTCATTTTGTTGAAAGCATGAATAGCAGCTCTGGTTTCTGAGCTGCCTTCTTCTTTGATTTCTTCAATCTGCATTTGCGACCCCATAAGAGTGGCAGAGCGTGCTAAAGAACGAAAAGGACGAATTTCCTTCTGTAAGACAACATAAGAAACCCCCATAAGCATGAAGGTAACAATAAGGAGAAATATGACTTGTCTGCTATCAATGAAATTATCGGTCAGACTATCAAAAGACAGCGGTAGAACGGTGGCTAAATAGAGCCATTCATTATCTGAAAACTCCACCTGAATAACAGCAATTGGGAGATCCAGTTTTCCTAATACTAAACTGTAGTCTTTCCACAATGCAGGAAGTTCATGAAGCTTTATACCAGAGTTAAACACCCGTAAATCTTCTCGCTTAGTCAAAGTGACATGCACTTTGCGGGAGTCTCTAAGTTGCTGATTCAGAAGTTCAGACGCTTGTACTTCCATCTGAGGAACCAATGAGTAATCAGATAAAGAAGTGATAGGAAGTTTATGGTTATTTATGGATATGAAAAACCTTGTTCCTCCTATATTTCGTAGCTGTTCCAACACCAAGTGACGGTAATTAATGGGTAAGCCAGAGAAGTAATTAATAGTATCTGCTGCAGCTGATGATATAGCTGTCATGGCGTGGCTAGCTGACTCTTTTTTTGATGCTGATGTTGCCGTAAACCATACCGCACCTGCCAGTATTTCAGCCATGAGAATAACCGTGAACGTAGACAGGGTGATACGCGCAACCATTGACTGGTGTATGTTTTTTTTCAAAATTTAATACGATTGATATGTGAATCGATCACTAACATATAGCCGCGATGCCTTACCGTCATAATCGTGTTACGGTCATCGTCTCTTAATTGCTTCCTTAACCGGCTAATTTGTACATCAATGCCTCTTTCTAGTGGTTCCGCATCCCTCCCCCAAAGAGCTTGAGCAATATCATTTCTGCTTAATAATTGGTTGGGGGAATCCAACATGAGCGTAAGCAAGTTATAGTCAGCACTAGAAAGAGATACCACCTCTCCATCTTCATGTTTCAGTTGTCGTTTAAGAGTGTCAAAAGTCCAATCCATGAATTTCAGAGTCCGTTCACCTTGGCTATGGCTAAACGTGGAACGCCTCAATAAAGCTTTAATTCTGGCTAATAGCTCTCGCGGGTTAAATGACTTAGTAATATAGTCATCGGCTCCAATTTCTAATCCTGCGATTCGATCAGCATCGTCGGTTACTGCGGTGAGCATAATAATGGGAACTTGAGATTGAAGACGTAGTTTCTGGCACAAGGTCAAACCATCATCTCCAGGTAGCATGATGTCTAAAATAATGAGATCTGGAGTGACAGTTTCAAGCTTCTTCCACATCTCATTGCCTTCAAGAGCTGTGATAACCGTAAAGCTTGAACGTTCCAGATATTCACTAAGAGCATCAAGAATGTCCTGACTATCATCGACCACCAAGATTACTTTGTTTGTCATGCTAGACCTTTCATATGAAAACAACGCGCCAACATTCTCTTACTTCGTTATATCTTTCAAGAATATTAATAACGAAATGCGCTCAAACTCCGCAATGTAAGCGGTTCGTTACAAATGACTTTGTGCACAGTTAACTCTATTGCTAAATACCTAAACAAGTACTGAGTGCAGGAGTAGGTAACATTTCCTCACTAAATCAATTAAGCGACATACCTCGACAAAATGAATTTATAAATCTAGCGAATGTAATAGCTATTATGCAATGATATCTAAATGAGTCTGACCTAATTCTACGGCTATTTCTAACCTAGTTTTCTCAACCAAAGGAAAAGGTTATGTCTGGATTTCCAGCGACTCATTTTTGTAAAACGTGCAATAAAGAAACGCCACATAGTGAAGTTCTTGTTCGCCAAACAAGCAGCTATGATACCGACAAAACTTTGTTAGGAAGAATAAAGCTGTTTGCTAATTCAATTATCAATGGTGGTCATTACTACAACATGGATCGTTACGTTGAATGTAAGGTCTGTGGGACTAGAGAACTTGATAATTGGGGAAATGAATTCGAGTAACTCATGTTTCTGAAAGCCAAATAAAAAACCGAGCCAGTGGCTCGGTTTTTTTCTATTCGCGTTACAACGAATGATTAAGCAAGAAGCTCTTTTGCAGTGTTTACTACGTTTTCAGTAGTGAAACCGAACATCTTGAATAGCTCGCCTGCTGGTGCAGATTCGCCGAACGTTGTCATGCCGATGATCTTGCCACCGAAACCAACGTATTTGTACCAGAAGTCAGCGATACCAGCTTCTACTGCGATACGTGCTGTAACGTCAGATGGAAGTACAGACTCACGGTACTCGGCGTCTTGCTTATCGAACGCGTCAGTAGCAGGCATAGATACTACGCGTACTTTCTTGCCTTCAGCTGTTAGTTCAGCAGCAGCGCTAACCGCTAGCTCAACTTCAGAACCTGTAGCGATAAGGATAAGCTCTGGTTTGCCTTCACAATCTTTCAGAATGTAACCACCCTTAGCGATGTTTGCTACTTGCTCAGCGTCACGATCTTGCTGTGCAAGGTTTTGACGAGAGAAGATAAGTGCAGAAGGACCATCTTTGCGTTCGATTGCTAGTTTCCAAGCAACAGCAGACTCAACTTGGTCACATGGGCGCCATGTGCTCATGTTTGGAGTCAGACGTAGAGAAGCGATCTGCTCAACCGGTTGGTGAGTAGGACCATCTTCGCCAAGACCGATAGAGTCATGCGTGTAAACTTGAATGTTCTGAACTTTCATCAGAGCAGCCATACGCATTGCGTTACGTGCGTATTCCATGAACATTAGGAACGTTGCGCCGTATGGTACGAAACCACCGTGCAGAGCGATACCGTTCATGATTGCAGTCATACCGAATTCACGTACACCGTAGTGGATGTAGTTACCTGAGAAGTCGTTCGCTTCAAGCGACTTAGAACCAGACCACATAGTCAGGTTAGAAGGCGCAAGGTCAGCAGAGCCGCCCATGAATTCAGGCAGCATAGCACCGAATGCTTCTAGAGCATTTTGAGATGCTTTACGTGATGCGATGTTTGCTGGGTTAGCTTGAAGATCAGCAATGATTGCGTTTGCTTTCTCTTCCCACTCAGCTGGAAGATCGCCATTAGTACGACGTTTGAATTCAGCTGCTAGCTCAGGGTGAGCCGCTGCGTATGCGTCAAACTTAGCATTCCACGCTGCTTCTTTCGCTGCGCCTGCTTCTTTCGCATTCCACTCAGCTGCGATATCAGCTGGAATTTCGAAAGGACCGTGTTCCCAACCAAGTGCCGCTTTAGTTGCTGTGATTTCATCAGCACCTAGTGGAGCACCGTGACAGTCGTGCGTACCCGCTTTATTTGGTGAACCAAAACCGATAATAGTCTTAGTACAGATAAGTGTTGGACGAGGATCCGCTTTAGCCGCTTCGATAGCCGCATTGATTGCGTCAGCATCGTGACCATCAACTGCTGGGATTACGTGCCAGCCGTAAGCTTCAAAACGCTTAGGTGTATCGTCAGAGAACCAACCTTCAACTTCGCCATCGATAGAGATGCCGTTGTCATCCCAGAAAGCAACCAGCTTACCAAGACCTAGCGTACCCGCTAGAGAACATGCTTCGTGAGAAATACCTTCCATCAAACAACCATCACCCATGAACGCATAAGTGAAGTGATCGACGATGTCGTGGCCTTCTTTGTTGAACTGTGCAGCCAATGATTTTTCAGCCATCGCCATACCAACAGCGTTGGTGATGCCTTGACCCAGAGGACCAGTCGTTGTCTCGATACCAGGAGCGTAACCGTACTCTGGGTGACCTGGAGTCTTAGAGTGCAGTTGACGGAAGTTTTTTAGGTCTTCAATTGAAAGCTCGTAACCTGCTAAGTGAAGCAGAGAGTAAATCAGCATAGAACCATGACCGTTAGACAGGATAAAACGGTCACGGTCAGCCCACTCTGGGTTTGATGGGTTATGGTTCAAGTGACCACGCCAAAGAACTTCAGCGATGTCAGCCATACCCATAGGTGCGCCTGGGTGGCCTGAATTTGCTTGTTGAACACCGTCCATGCTAAGTGCGCGGATTGCATTGGCTAGATCTTTACGAGAAGGCATGTCTGCTCCTGGATACATAAGCGATTTAAAAAAGAGATAGATGCTAAAGTTTTCATTTTTATTAGCGCGGGTATTCTCTCAAACGACTATAGCGACTGCAAACGTTTTACTGGCACTTTAACGGTCATTTTCCGCAATTTTCGATCATTTACACCACTTAACAATGGCTTCCCCCTACCAATACGCAAACGTTTAGTTATGACATATCCTAAAAAAGAGCTTGTAATTCGACCGTTGGAATTTAAAATAGCCGTCTAGATGTAGAAACACCTACAAAATATACTGTGTTGAATGGCGGCGCTTCCTCGATTGCGACGGCATAAATTATTTGCATTTAACTATTTGCAACTAAAAACTAAACTAAAAGTGGAGCTCTCATGGCTAAGCACCTATTCACTTCTGAATCTGTTTCAGAAGGCCATCCAGATAAAATTGCAGACCAAATCTCAGATGCTGTTCTTGATGCCATCATTGAACAAGATCCAAAAGCACGTGTTGCTTGTGAGACTTACGTAAAAACCGGCATGGTTATGGTTGGCGGTGAAGTAACCACGTCTGCATGGGTTGATATCGAAGAAATCACTCGTGAAACAGTTCGTGAAATTGGTTACGTTCATTCTGATATGGGCTTTGACGCTGACTCTTGTGCAGTACTAAACACAATTGGTAAGCAGTCTCCAGACATCAACCAAGGTGTTGATAAAGCCGATCCTAAAGATCAAGGCGCAGGCGACCAAGGTATCATGTTTGGTTACGCGACTAACGAAACACCAATCCTAATGCCAGCTCCAATTACTTACTCTCACCTTCTTGTTAAGAAGCAAGCTGAAGTACGTAAGAGCGGCAAGCTTGACTTCCTTCGCCCAGATGCGAAATCTCAAGTAACGTTCCAATACGACCAAGGTAAGATCGTTGGTATCGACGCTGTTGTTCTTTCAACTCAACACTGTGATTCAGTAACAACACCTGACCTACGTGAAGCGGTAATGGAAGAAATCATCAAGCCAGTACTTCCTGCTGAGTGGATCAACAAAGACACTAACTTCTTCATCAACCCAACAGGCCGTTTCGTAATCGGTGGCCCAATGGGTGACTGTGGTCTAACAGGTCGTAAGATCATCGTTGATACCTACGGCGGCGCAGCTCGTCACGGTGGCGGTGCATTCTCTGGTAAAGATCCATCAAAAGTTGACCGTTCTGCAGCTTACGCAGCTCGTTACGTTGCGAAAAACATCGTTGCTGCTGGCATGGCTGACCGTTGTGAGATTCAACTGTCTTACGCTATCGGTGTTGCAGATCCAACATCTATCATGGTTGAAACGTTTGGTACTGAGAAAGTAGCGCACGAAATCATCATTGAAGCAGTTCGTCAAAACTTCGACCTACGTCCATACGGTCTTCAAGAGATGCTCAACCTTCTTCAACCTATCTACAAGCAGACTGCTGCATACGGCCACTTCGGTCGCGAAGAGTTCCCTTGGGAAGCAACTGACAAAGCAGCTATCCTTGCGGACTTCGCAGGCCTGTAAGCATTACGCAACACGCTTAGCTGAAACGTAATTTTAAAAGCCTCTGTTCTCAGAGGCTTTTTTCTTTCTATTCTTCTATTCTTCTATTCTTCTATTCTTCTATTCTTCTATTCTTCTATTCTTTCACTAATAAACCCGAACCCTTTCACGTAGCACAAGCGTTAACTTATAGATTATTTTGATAATAGTGGGGATTTTACGTGCTGAGATCAATGTTACGCAAACGTTTAAATTTTAATGTAATAGCACTTGTTAAAAACAAACCATTCTCAGTAACTCATGCTTCTTTGCCACAAACTTTCAGTTCAACAACAAAACACTCAACGACTGCACCCACTCGATCTGAAAATTAATCAAGGTGAGCGCTGGGTAGTCATTGGACGCAATGGTTCCGGAAAAACCACGTTATTAAAGGCACTGGTTAATTTACTTCCCTTCAAAGGCGAAGTCGTCATAAACCAATTGCCGCTAAGTAAGTTAACTTGCCAGCAAAGAGCCAAACAAATCAGTTACCTTCCACAACACAGTCAAGTGGATGGTCGTTTAACACTAAGAGAGTACATTCAACTAACCGCTTCCAATCAAGCCACTTCTAGCTTTTCACTTGACCAAATGAGCAAAGCACTAAAGATCGATACTTTCCTCGAACGAAGAATGGGACAGCTCTCAGGCGGCCAGAAGCAGCGAGCGCATATTGCACGATCTTTATGTCAGAACGCCGAGTTTCTGGTGTTGGATGAGCCTCTAAACCATCTAGATCCATGTGCTCAAGGGGAAGTTTTATCACTATTGAAAGAGCAAGAAAAAACACTGATTTGCTCACTGCATGATATTTCCCTTGCGGCCAAGTTCGCGACGCACATTGCGATTTTGGAACACGGCCAGGTAGTCGCGAAAGGAAAGGTAGAAGAACTACTAACTCACAATCAACTTAAGCCGATCTTTGAAGTCGATTTAATCAGCACGACCAATAAGCGCACACAGAAAACAAGCAAATTTTTCGACATTGAACTCGACCAAGGACAGGAGCTTTCATGAAAAAACTATCAGCATTAACTTTATTACTTACCGTGTCCGCACAAGCCCAAATTACGGTAGAAAACTGCGACTCTACACTTACCTTAGATAAAGCGCCGAAAACCTTAATCACTCACGATATCAATATGTCTGAGATGGCATTTTCTCTCGGGCTTGAAGAGAATATGATCGGAGTGACCGGTATTAGCGGGTACTACAAAACGACCCCTGAATTTAATCGCCTCCAGGGCAGCATTCCGGAGCTCGCACCGAAATATCCTTCTTTAGAGGTGTTAGTTAATGCCAACCCTGATGTTTTCTTTGCAGGATGGAATTACGGTATGCGGTTGGGCGGCTCAGTCACGCCTGATTCTCTGAAAGAGTTTGGTATCAATACTCTGATTCTTAATGAGAGTTGCAGCCATATCCGTAAAGATAAGCAGCCAGCTAACATGGAACAGATGTTTGATGACGTGACACGCCTTGCGACTTTATTCGGTCAGCAAGACAGAGCTCAAACTCTTATCTCCACTTGGAGAGAGCAATTAATATTGATTCAACAGCAAACCCAGAATCAAACCCCTCTTAAAGTCTTTCTGTATGATTCAGGGGAAGAGAAACCATTCACAGCAGGAAAGTACGCGACAGTGAGCGCCATGATAGAAGCGGCAGGTGGCGCCAATGTAATGAAAGATCTGGATATCAGCTGGGGAACCACATCATGGGAGTCAGTTGCGATGCATAACCCTGATGTCATTATTCTTCTCGATTATCAAAATGGGACAGGCGCTAAAGGCATGCAAGCCTTTTTGGAACAGCACCCAGCGATGAAGCTGACCACAGCGGTAAAGACCACCCAATATCTTCCTCTGCGTTATGAGGAAATTACTCCCGGGCCAGCAAACATAGCTGCAATTGAAAAATTGGCACAGCGCATCCAAGAAATCCATGACAAGTCTTAGTACTAACCTGAACCGAACCGCACTGAACACCTGCGTATTCAGTTCTGTTTTTGCCCTCTTAGCGATGTTTTCTCTGAGTTTAGGCAGCGTTCAGCTATCTTTTGCACAAGTCGCTACGATTTTTTCAGCGGCGATGAGTCAACAGATCGACTCACCGATAGATCAAGTGGTACTGCACCTGCGCTTACCTAGAACAATCATCGCTATTATTTGCGGTGCTGGGTTAGGTATTGTTGGGGCGTTATTACAAACCGTGACAAAAAACGATCTTGCCGACCCTTTCATTTTTGGATTGTCATCCGGTGCCGCAACTGGAGCAGTCTTTGTGATTACAGTCATCGGCAGCGCTATCGGCATTTGGACACTTCCACTCGCCGCTTTTATCGGTGGAATAATCTCGGCTTCGGCAGTGCTATTTCTAGTCAGAAAAGTGGATGGGCAAGCGTCTTCTCAAATTGTTTTAGCCGGGTTGGCTATTTCATTTTTATTTACAGCCTTGACTAACTTCTTGGTCTTCCATGGTGATCAACGCGCTGCCCATTCGATTCTATTTTGGTCGCTAGGAGGCCTAGGAAACGCACGCTGGGACAATGTGCTAATTGTGCTTGCTGGACTTATCGCCTTGATAGCCCTAGGTATATTAAAACATCGCCAGTTAGATTGTTTACTTGCAGGAGACGACGTAGCACAAACCATGGGCGTAGACACAAAACGCCTGCAAAGCGGTGTCTTTATTGTCTGCGCTTTTGCAACGGCATGTTTTGTTTCTATCATCGGAGTTGTCGGATTTATTGGCTTGATGGTTCCTCATATCGCGAAGAAAATCATCGGCCCATTACACAAAAAATTACTCATCACTTCAGGGCTGATTGGGGCTTTGCTTATGCTATTAAGTGATATTTTGGCGAGAACCTTAGTTGCTCCTCAAGAACTGCCTCTTGGTGTTGTCACCACCGCATTTGGCGCACTATTCATTGTTTCCATTTTGATGGAGAAAAGTAATGAAAGCTGAACGCTTCACCATCATTGCGATTCGTCATGGCGAAACCGAATGGAATCGAATAGGCAAAGCACAGAATCAACTGGATAGCCCTCTGACAATGAAAGGCAAACGACAGATGCATAACGTCGGTCGTTATCTTGCAACTCAAAAATCATTGACCCTCAATGCTAT
This sequence comes from Vibrio sp. 1F169, assembly GCF_041439605.1. Taxonomy (NCBI): domain Bacteria; kingdom Pseudomonadati; phylum Pseudomonadota; class Gammaproteobacteria; order Vibrionales; family Vibrionaceae; genus Vibrio; species Vibrio sp. 1F169. The sequence goes on from NZ_JBGOOI010000049.1 coordinate 17,608, forward strand.
TTACACCAGTCAATTAGGCCGTGCGATTTCCAGTGCTAAAACCATCGCACGCTACCTGAAAGTGCCCGTCATTTCTCAAATGGAGCTCAGTGAGTTCGATTCAGAACAGCAACGAAGAACAATGGCGATTCAGTGGATCCAACGAGTTTCTCGTCACCACAACAATGAGAACCCTATTTTGCTGCTCGGACATGGCGACTGGATAAAAACATTAGCCAGTTTAGGGACACCAAAGCAAATAATAGAAACACCAAACAACGGAGAAATCCTCAGGATAGATATCGAAGTATAACGTCACATCAGGGAATCAGGTGTAACTCCTGAACTGTACCCGCAGCTGTAAGCGATGAGCCCTTTACAAGCCACTGAGTCACACGACTTGGGAAGGAGTAAAGCGCAATGAGAACCTCAACATCGTAAGTCAGAATACCTGGACACACATGAATATCGAGCGGGAAAACTCAACACCATCCATACCTTGTCTAACAAGGGAACGCTCTGTATTCGTCAATACCTAAAACGTAGATGAAGAATACTGTGGTCACAAAAGTTAAACGATCCAAAAATAAGTCCGATCTCCGCAGTGGGTTTACCACCGGAGCGTGCGCAGCTGCAGCAAGCAGAGCGGCAGTTCAAACACTATTAACCGGACAAAAGCCTGACTATATCTCCATCACTCTACCTAATGGTGAGCCCGCTACGTTTAAGGTTGCGTTTATCCAAACATCCAACGATGCGGTGACCGCCAGCATTGTTAAAGATGCAGGGGACGATCCTGATTGTACCCACGAAGCCCATATTCAGAGTATTGCCCGCTGGCATTCAGAGCCCGGTTTTCACATCGATGGGGGTGTTGGCGTAGCTCGTGTGACTCTACCCGGATTAGAACTTCCCGTCGGTCAGGCGGCGATTAATCCCGTTCCTCGAAAAAACATTCTCGATATGGTGACTTTGGAATGGAACCAAGCGACCAGTCAACAGAAAAAACACGTCGGTATATCACTGGAAATTTGCGTCCCAGATGGAGAAGAGCGAGCCAAGGAAACCATTGGGCCAAGACTCGGTTTAATCGGTGGTATTTCCATTCTCGGGACACGCGGAACGGTAAAACCCTACTCCACTTCAGCGTTTTCAGCATCAGTGCGTCAATCGGTACAAATAGCGAAACAAAATGGCCAAAACCACTTGGTTCTCACGACAGGATCTCGAACCGAAAAGTCAGCGATGGCCATGCTACCAAGTTATGACTCGATGTGTTTTATCCAAGCGGGTGATTTTGTTGGGGTCGGACTGCGCGCAGCAAAACGTTATCAAGTGAGCAAAATCACCGTCGTCGCCATGATAGGCAAACTCGGCAAGATGGTCGCTGGGCACATGATGACTCACGTATCCGGTAAAGCTATCGACTTTTCATTGCTGGCCGACCTCGCCATTCAATCGGGTGCATCGAGTGAGTTTGCCGAAGCTGTTAGCCAAGCCAACACAGGCCGCCACGTACTCGATACATGGAAAGAAGCCCAACCGGGCCAAGAGATTCCCAATTACGACTTTCTTACCTTGCTCTGCAAACAAGCTGCAGAGCACGCTGCTGTGTATGTCAAACATCACGTCAGCATTGAATTCAAATTGATCGATTTTAACGGCGATCTATTAGCAGAACATCTCTGCTCAAAAGGAAGTGATACCAACACTCACTTTCATGATGAATAAGCATGAACAAGGAAAACTCCATGACTAACGATATGCGTCAAATGACCAAGCAAGGCCGTCAAATTGAAAGTAACTCTTTCTCTATCATCGATGAAGAAATAGAAACTCTCCATGGGGGACATAACTTCAATCAAGGTGAATGGAATGTGGTTCGTCGTGCCATTCATACTACGGGTGATTTTGAATACGCTAAATTATATCAATTCAGCGACAACGCGATTGAGTCTGCCATTACCGCTTTAAAAAACGGTGCCAACATCATTACCGATGTCAGCATGATCGTGACAGGTTTAAACCAAACTCGCCTCAACGCTTACGGCAATAAAGCACAGTGCTTCATTAGCCATCCAGACGTCATTAGCACGGCCAAAGAGACAGGAGAAACACGTGCTATTCACTCAATGCGTTATGCCCGCGATAACGACCTACTCGACGGCTCTATCATAGGTGTAGGCAATGCGCCTACCGCATTACTTGAGCTATTGCGCATGATAGAAGCAGGCGAAGCAAAACCTGCATTGATCATTGGCATTCCTGTTGGTTTCGTAAAAGCAGATGAATCGAAGCAAGCATTAACCGAACAAAACACAGTGCCTTACATTGCCAGCCTAGGCCGTAAAGGTGGCAGCCCGTTAGTGGTATCGACTATTCACGCCCTACTTGCTGAGTCAGTAAAATGAATAATGTAAGTACTCACTCTCAGATTATCGATTGCTATCAATCGGCTATCACGGTAGTCGGAGTACCCGAAGATGGGTGTTTAAGCCTAACCAGTCGAGCTGTTAATGCAGTTGAATCTGCACGCGTTGTTGCAGGTAACGACCGACTATTGGATTGGTTTCCCCAATTCAAAGGTCAACGCTTATCGATGAAAGAAGGCTATCAATCTTGGTTCGCTAAGTTGCTTGATGAATGCGAGGAAGGCGGCGTCGTCGTATTAGCTTCTGGCGACCCATTGTTCTTTGGCATCGGCGAATCGTTGTTAAAAAAACTGCCTAATGATGAAGTGCGCTTTATTCCCTCCCCTTGTTCAATGCAACTCGCTTGCAGCCGAGTCGGCATTGCATGGCAAGAAACCAAAGCAATTTCACTACATGGAAGAAAGCAGCATTACGATGGCATTAAAGGTATCGCAAGCCAAATGCAATGGGGAACTAGCTACTGCTTGCTAACCGATGTTCAAAACAACCCAGCTCGTATTGCGAAACACTTAGTCGAATTTAATCAACAAGGTTGGACGGCTTGGGTATGTGAGAACTTAGGTGGCACCGACGAAAAGATAAGCCAGTGGACTCTCGAAGACCTCGCACTAAAAAGTTCCGACGACTTCTCTACGCTCAATGTAATGGTACTGCACCGAACGCTACCTCATGCGTGGGGTGAATTGGGCCAATACGCCAACGATGATGACTTCATGAAGCGCATGCCTAAGCGCGGCTTAATTACCAAACAGCCCGTTCGTCACTTAGCGTTAGCAAGTATGCGTATTCAACCAAGATCTGTGGTGTGGGATATAGGCACAGGCTCAGGTTCTATTGCGATAGAAGCCGCTAAACAGTGCTATCAAGGACAAGTCTTCACCATTGAATCAAACCAAGAATGTTATGAGTCGGTCGAGGCTAACTTTAGAGCGCACGGTACCGACAACGTACAACTGATTCGAGATAAAGCCCCAATGCAGCTCGACACCTTGCCTCAGCCAGACAGTATTTTTATTGGTGGAAGCCGCGGCAACATGCACACCATTTTAGATTTCTGTTGGTCAGCAATAAAACCGGGAGGCGTCGTGATCGGTTCTGCCGTGACTGTCGATTCAGTTTGCGAACTTCATCAATGGAGTAAAGACAGCGATGCTCCGACACAGGTTCAACTGGTCTCTATATCAACAGGCGTACCACTCGCTCACTACACCCGTTATCAATCAGAAAATCCGATTCACTTATTTATTTTTACCAAGCCGTTTATTCAGAAATAAGCGCTTAATTTTTTAATTAAGCGCCACTCAACATATTAAATAAAAACAAAATTAGAGAAAGCACAGATGAAATTAGGAACTATGTACGCAATTGGTGTCGGCACTGGAGACCCAGAATTATTAACACTTAAAGCTCACCGACTACTCAGCACCGTCGACATTGTCGCGTTTCCAGAAAAAGACGCGGGCAGTAACCACTCTTTTGCTCAACAAATTGCAGCGGGTTCTGTTAGCCCTGAAAGCATGAAAGGCGAATACCTATTTTTGCATTTCCCAATGACGCGTGACCCAAGCATCAACGTTCCTGCATGGCGTAAAGCCGCCGTCACAATTGTTGAACTATTAAAGCAAGGTAAAGACGTGGCATTTGCAACCGAAGGTGATCCATCGGTTTACAGCACATGGGCATACATCCAAGAAGAACTGACAGAGCTACTTCCTGAACTTGATCCGGTGATCATTCCGGGTATCACTTCAGTTACCGCTATTCCATCACAAACAAAAATTCCACTTGCTGACGGTCAGGAGCGTTTTTGTGTTGTACCTGCGACATGGGGTATCGAGTGTTTAGAAAAGCTAGTCGAAGATTTTGACACCATCATGTTAATCAAAGCAGGTCGCGTTATCCCTAAGCTGATCACTCAACTAGAGTCGATGGACATGTTGGATTGTGCAACCTACGTGTCGCATGCCACCACAGAGAAACAAGAGCTTTACTCTGATCTACGCGATGTACCGAATGAAAACCGCTACTTCTCTATGGTTCAGCTTTCAGTTCGCGCTCGTCGTGGCGTACTACGTGGTACTAATGAATCAAAGAAATGTGCCGTTCTTGATGGTGGTAAAGCTGATAGTGGTAAAGATGGCATCGATAAAACTAATAGCGGTAAAGCGTAATGAAAATCGCTATTTATGCCATCACGCTACACGGAGCAAGGCAAGCCAAACGCTTAGCTAAAACGTTTCCGTTTGCTGATGTCTTTATTGCACCAGTTGGACAAGAAGAATACCCAGAAGCCGATGAGTTAACGCTGCCGCTTTCTGGTTTTCTTCCTCCTCAATTTAAGCAATATGATCACCATATCTGCTTTTTTGCTGCGGGCATTGTCAGCCGAATGATCGGCCCTTTGCTAGAAGACAAACGCACCGACCCCGGCGTGATCTGCATTGACGATCACGGCCAATTCGTGATCCCTATGCTATCTGGTCATCGCGGTGGCGCAAATGGGATCGCGTTACAAGTCTCACAAGCACTCAACGCGACTCCTGTAATCACCACCGCTTCTGACGCTGCCGGCAGTTTGTCGGTTGATATGCTCGGTTCGCCATTTGGTTGGACACTTGATCCACAATGCGAACCCGCGATCACCACCACCAGCGCAGCAGTTGTAAATGAAAAACGCATTCTAATCGTGCAGCACGCTGGCGAACAGAACTGGTGGCAGAACAAACGTTCCATGCCAAGACACATCATTACCCACCCAGCACTAAGCGATACAGACCTTTCTCAAATCAGTACTGATGATTGGGATGGTTTAGTTCTGATTTCAGATGAAGCACAACCAAAAGGTTACGCCGACTTTAAAAATAAAACCGTACTGTGGCGACCAAAATCGCTTGTGCTTGGAATAGGCTGTGACCGCAATACTCCTTTCCATGTATTGAAAGCAGGTATCAATGTTTTCCTGACTGAATATAACCTAGCAAAAGCCAGTGTTTCAGCTTTCGCCAGTATCGCTTTAAAAGCGGATGAAAAAGGTATTTTAGAACTCTCGTCTGAAAGACAAATTCCTTTCCACACTTATTCAGCCGAGCAACTCGACGGCGTTGAAGGGATTGAAAACCCATCAGAATACGTAAAAAAAATTACGGGAGTATCATCGGTTTCTGAAGCGGCCGCGCTAAAGCACGCTAAGCGAGATCAACTATTGGTTCCTAAGTGGAAGTTCAAACAAGACGGTTTCAACATGACTTTATCTTGTACTCGCATCGAATACGATGAACCCCTCGCCAAGAAGAAGTGGAAAAACTGGCTAGATGAAAACGTCAAAATCAACCTTCACGGTAATGAAGTGGTAGATGGTTTTCAGTGTAAGCCTAAGCATGTCGATTTAAACCGCCCGATGCTCTACCACCGCCATCACGTATTGCTATGTGAAGGTGGCCGCTGCGCGAAAGAAGGCAGTAAAAACCTTGCACACGATCTTAGACAGGTACTTAAAGCGCTCAATTTTTCCGACGGTGAACAGCGCATCAAGATAAGCCGTACACACTGTGCGGGCACCTGCAGAAACCGCGCTGCAATGGTGATTTACGAACGTTTACTAGAACATGAAACACCTGTTAACAACGGGCTTTGGATTCGAGGTATCGAAGAATTTACCGAGCAAGACTGGAAAGATTTGTTCACAAATCTAGTCGAGCGGAAATCATTAAAAGCTTATTTAGATCCTAAGTTTATCGCACCAATTGAAAATGCAGACGGCACTACTGAGCTTTAGAAACCGCTTAGTTTTAAGAAGCACAGAACTTTAGGTATCACTGAGCTTTAGGAACATAGTAGGCCAAATACTTTGCAAGCTATGAACATGATATTTCAAAGCTCACTTTAACCTCATTACCAACATGAGATAACCCGTTTATCTTGTGATATAGATTTGATAAGGACAGCGACAATTATGAAACGACTTCGTCATTATAACCAAGGCACAGCCATTGTACTGAGCTGCTTTGGTAGCGTTGTAGAACAACAACGTTATGAAACTCTAGCAGAGCGCGTACGTCAAAGTTACCCAGATGTGCCAGTGCGTATCGCCACCAGCTCAAAGATGGTGATCAAGAAGCTGGCTCGTAAAGACACGCCATGTTTCAGCCTACCTCAGGTACTCGCCGATCTAGACACTCAAGGTTACGAACGCATTTTGATTGTTTCAGTGTACCTATTCCCTACCGATGAACATCGCTACATGACATCAATAGTTGATGGCTTCAAGCAATTCTCATTGGCGCGCATTGAACAAACACCAGCGATCATGCATCACAGCCAATTAACGACCAATTTGCTTTCGGCTCTCCATGATCGTTTTGCTCCACAAGATCATTTCAACGTGTTCGTTCACCACGGTGCGCCTATGCTAGATAACCCAGGTCACCAATCGATCCATTACTGTGATGATCTACTCGGCAAATTATCGCAACGCAACTTCGCTTGCTCGCTCGAAGGCGCATGGCCATTTAAGTTAGTGAAAAATGAAATGGTTCGCCGCATTAAAGAGCAATATACAGGCCAAGGCCGACCGCTTCTTAATCTAGTTCCACTACTGCTTGTATCGGGTAACCACTTCATCAACGATCTTAAAGAAATTAATGAGATGCTGGCAGAAGACGCTGACGTTCAAGTGGCAGAGCCAATCCAAGGTGACAAGTTCTGCATGCTCGATATGCCAGAACTGTTACAGATTATCGATAAGCAAATTAAAGAAGGCTTAATTCGTTTAGGTGCACCAGAGGAAGAGAAATAATCATGGCAAAACTAACACTGGTAGGCTTAGGGCCTGGCGCAATAGACCTAGTCACACCCGCAGCGCAACAAGCGGTAAAGAATGCAGATGTCGTTGCAGGCTACAAGCCGTATGTAGAATCAATCAGCACACTAATCGACACTCAAGAAGTCATTCAAAGTGGTATGACTCGCGAATGGGACCGCGCTCAAGCCGCAGTAGAAGAAGCAGCAAAAGGTCGAGAAGTCGTATTGGTATGTTCTGGGGATTCTGGCATGTACGCGATGGCGCCTTTAGTGCTTGAATTATTGGAGCAAAACGCAGAATTAAACGCACAAGTTGAACTGGATATTATTCCGGGCATCACCGCGGCTAACGCCTGTGCTTCTTTAGTTGGTGCACCTCTTGGTCACGATAGTTGTACCATTTCTCTGTCTGACTTATTAACGCCTTGGGAAGTGATTACCAAGCGGATTGAAGCCGCGGCAATGGCTGATTTTGCGATTACCTTCTACAACCCTCGCTCTAAAAAGAGAACTCAGCACATTGAAACTGCACGTGAAATCCTTTTGGAACATCGTGACCCAAATACTCCCGTTGCTATCGTGAATGCTGCGTATCGTGATGAGCAAAAAGTCACACTGACAACACTGGCTGAATTTACCAAAGTGGAATTTGGTATGAACGCCGCGGTCGTGATAGGTAACAGCAACAGCTACCGATTTGGTGATTGGATCGTAACACCGCGTGGCTACACCAATAAATATCAACTGAAAGACGGCAAGGTACTAGAAGGTCAAAAACGTGGCCATTCATTAAAAGTTGAACCTAAACCAGAATCAGTGACGGAAGAGGCAAACTAGTATGACGGTATTTTTTATCGGCGCAGGGCCGGGTGACCCAGATTTAATCACAGTGAAAGGCGCGCGCTTAGTTGAAGAGTGCCCTGTGATTGTTTACGCAGGCAGTTTAGTGCCAAAAGCCGTCATCGATCGCGCTCACCCTGATGCACTGGTCTATAACTCCGCTGACATGGATCTTGATGATCTAACCAATGTGTACCTAACCGCACACGAAAAAGGTCAAAACGTTGCACGCGTTCAAACTGGCGATCTTTCAATTTACTCGTCGCTTGCAGAACAAACACGTCGCTTGAACGAACTTGGCATTGATTGGAAAGTGGTTCCGGGCGTCTCCTCTTTCCAAGCGAGTGCCGCAGCTCTTGGCCAAGAACTGACGCTACCTGAAAAGTGCCAGACCATTATTCTTAGCCGAGCATCAGGTCGAACGCCTGTTCCTGAAAAAGAGAATCTACGCGCCCTTGCCTCTCACGAAGCAACACTGTGTTTATTTCTTAGCGCAACATTAATTCGTAAAGTGGTTCGTGAATTATCAGATGTTTACCCGCAAGATTGGCCAGTGGCTGTCGTTGAAAAAGCCAGTCACCCTGAACAGAGAATATTCCGTGCTACATTGGGTACGATCGCCCAAGTTATGCATGATGAAGGGATTCGCTCCACCGCGATGATCATCGTCAGTAAAGTGCTAGGCGACAATGATTTTGTTGACTCTAAACTCTACGATCCGACCTTCTCACACGCTTGCCGAAAAGCACGTGTCGTTGAAGAGGGTGTAGCTGAAAGTGGAACATTGGAAGACGATAAGAGCGCAGACTAACCTCGCTCATTAGCTGTTGATTGGTTTATGCGTTTATTCATTTTCACTATCCAGTTAGCAGCATTATTTGGCAGATATGATGATCTTTTTTGATTTAAATTTTGGTTATTCAAGTTTAGCGATCGCGCTAATGATGATCGCAGCTTTGATGCTTGATCACTTACTAGGTGAGCCTAAACGATTTCACCCTTTGATCGGTTTTGGCTATGCGGTTGAGAAAATCGAGAAGCTGTTAAACCGAGCCACTAAATTCTCAGGTTTGATCGCATGGATAGCTGCGACTGTTCCATTGTGCTTACTCAGCTTTTGGCTACAACATACGCTACTAAGCATGGGGAACACATTAGGCTTTTGGCTATTTAATATCGTGGTTCTGTATATCGCGATAGGTCAACGTAGCCTGCTTGAGCACGCCCAGTGGATCCACCAGCCGCTGAGCCAAGGTGATCTTGATTTAGCGCGAGAGAAAGTTGGTTGGATCGTTAGCCGTAATACTGAAACCATGGATCAACGCCAGATCACGTCATCGACGATTGAGTCGGTATTAGAGAATGGTAACGATGCGATCTTCGGCACTCTATTTTGGTTTGCACTGCTTGGGGCTCCAGGGGCATTACTGTTCCGATTAGTGAACACACTTGATGCGATGTGGGGCTACAAAAATGAACGCTGGCTAGAATTTGGCTATGTGGCAGCAAAAGTAGATGATGTGATGGGCTGGGCACCTGCGCGCTTAACCGCACTTAGCTACAGCCTTTTAGGCAACACTAAGTTGGCTCTGAAATGCTGGAAAGAACAAGCTAAACATTGCTCGAGTCCAAACGGTGGCCCCGTAATGACATCAGGTGCCGGCGCACTACAAATCATCATAGGTGGCGATACTTATTACCACGGAAAACTTGTGAAAAAACGTCCGATGGGAAAAGGTAATATTGCGACTTTAGAAGATATTCCACGAGCCATATCTTTGGTCCAAAAAACCAGTGTGCTTTGGGCCATCGTAATGCTACTGCTTTCTCTTTTAACTCTTTGTTTATTTTGATTTCATGTCTATTTTAACTCTTTACTTTAAGTACGCTAATGACGATTAAACAACACTCAACCTCAAACGAACTTCCGCATCACGGTGGTAAGTTAATCGAGTTTTCATTGCGCTATCAAAGGCCAATCGAACAATGGGTCGACCTTTCAACTGGAGTAAGCCCGCACCACTACCCTATACCTGAAATCCCTGCATCGGTATGGAATCGGCTACCAGAAGACGATGATGGCTTAATCACAGCCGCGCAAACCTACTATCAAAGTGATGCCTTGTTACCCGTAGCTGGCAGTCAGGCAGCCATTCAATCGCTACCTCATATGATTGCAAAGACACAGCCAACATTGACGTACATCCTATTGCCTCATACGGGTTACAAAGAACATCGACATGCGTGGCAGCAGTACGCAGAACAAAGCATACAAGCCGTCATATTCGACTTTTACCTACACAAACCGACAATCGAACAGCTGAAAACGGCAGACGTGGTCGTAGTGATTAATCCCAATAATCCAACCGCACTGAATGTGCCACCAAGTGAAGTACTGACTTGGCTAGATCATATCCAAGATCATTCAACGCTCGTGATTGATGAAGCGTTTGTAGACTGTACTCCTGAGCTTTCAGTGTTACCAAGTTTCCCAACAGGAGTACCTGACAATCTAATAGTCCTGCGATCAGTGGGTAAATTTTTTGGGCTGGCAGGGATTCGCGCAGGCTTTTGTTTTGCCTCGCCATTGCGTTTAAATATTCTTAAACAACACCTTGGACCTTGGACACTCAGTGGCCCAACTCGCTATGTCACCACACATGCCTTACTCAACTCCAATTGGCAAAAGAAAAACCGCCAACGCCTACATGAAGAGGCTCAGCGTATGAACCAAATCTTACAACTACATTTTGGCCAAATGGCGGGCTCGGTAAAAATAACATCACAGATACTCTTTCACCGAGTTGAAATTTCAGATTCGGTATCATGGCACCATCAGCTCGCCAAGTTAGGGGTTTTTACTCGTCATTGTGATGAAAACGATGCACTTCGTTTCGGGTTACCCGCCAACGAATCACAATGGCAAGCGCTCACTCGCGCACTCGAACAACTCAAGGAATAATTATGTCTACAGCTTACTGTTCTGCCCTAGTGGTAGGCGCACCTTCTTCTGGAAGCGGAAAAACAACCGTGGTCGCCGCTCTAGCAAGAGCTTTGGTTCAACAAGGAAAGAAAGTTCGAGTATTCAAAACTGGGCCTGATTTTATTGATCCACAATTTCTATCTATTGCATCAGATACACCCACTTACCAATTGGATTTGTGGATGTGTGGTGAAGCGGAATGCCAACACTTAATTTACCAAGCAGCCCTAGAAGCGGATGTGATTCTAATTGAAGGCGTAATGGGTATGTTTGATGGCAAATGCTCAAGTGCTGATATTGCGGCCAAATTTAACCTTCCGATGTTGGCCGTGGTAGATGCTGGCGCAATGGCACAAACCTTTGGAGCCATTGTAAATGGCTTATCGACATTCCGTGATGACGTGGATGTATTTGGTGTAGTTGCAAACCGCGTAGGTTCTGAACGTCACGCTGAAATGCTAAAAGAAAGCCTAAAACCTGAAACCGAGTTTTGTGGTTGGTTACCAAAAGACATGGATTTGTCGCTGCCAGAACGCCACTTAGGTTTAGTACAAGCACAAGAGTTAGATGACATAGAGGAGCGACTTAATCACGCAGCCAAGCTACTACTAGAACATGGTGATATCCCATTACCAACAGCACAAGCATTTGAAAAACCAAAGCAAGCACTACCAGCCAGACATGAATCATTGACTGGTCATACAATTGCAGTAGCTCGTGATAATAGCTTTGCTTTCTTGTATCAAGCCAACCTTGATTTGTTGATCGAATTGGGGGCAAAACTGTCATTTTTCTCACCGCTTGCACATGATGATTTACCAGTGTGTGACGCTTTGTATTTACCAGGAGGTTATCCTGAATTACATATGGATAAGCTAGCGCTCAATCATGCGTTAAAACAGCAAATCATCACACACATTGAACAAGGAAAACCTTGCCTAGCCGAATGTGGTGGCATGCTATACCTCAACAAAGCATTGACTGATACAGAAAGCCAAACAGAAAACATGGTTGGAGCGTTAAATGCCAAAGCGACTATGCAGAAGAAGCTAGCCGCGCTAGGGATCCTAGAAGCTAATTTCGATGGTCAAATGCTGCGTGGTCATACTTTCCATTATTCAAAAACAGACAGTAAAGAAACCGTGCTAACTCAGCCTGAATCTCAATATGGTAGGCCAACCGATCCTGTTTGGATAAAACAAAGCACCATCGCTTCTTATGCACATTTGTACTTCCCGTACAACCCTGATTTGGTAGCGAAAATATTCAAAGGAGCGCTTTATTAAGTATGGGTGAAAAAATGCGCCTTGAACGCTTTCAATAGGGCGTGTTGATCTTTCGAGCTGATTTTTGCAGCGAGTTGCTGGGTATTTATACAAGGCAGAGACTTTGATGTGTAGCTAGCCTACATGAGAAGCCGATAACGTAGTAGAAATGACCAGCAAACGCTGCCCGAAGGGTTCGGCTAAAAGCGTTTTACTCTTTGTTGAGGGAGATTTGCTTAGAATGACTAGGCTACTTCCCCCTCGCCGCGATTAAAACGCTTTTATCTCGAACAAAATTTAACCACAAAAGGTCAACACGCCCTAATAACAGCCTGTCAAAAGTTGATATTTGCCGCTTCACGGTCAATAGTTAAAATAATGTTAACGAACAAATCAAGATCAGACTTTGTTTCGTGAACTATTTAGCTGATGCGCGCTTACATCAAAGACGTCGCCAAGTCGGGCATCGAGTTTCGTTCGCTGCAATTTAACTGCAGCGCAGGTAGAAAACCGATCAAGGAGGATCTATGCCTCGTACATTGAATACACAAGACTTCGACGATAAACAAAAAGAAATCAAAGACTCAGAATACGCTCGTACAATACCATGTAATCAGGTGAGCATTTCAGCGCCCTTTCATTGGTTGTCGCTTGCTCTGCACGACTTAGTGAGAATGCCATTAATCAGCGCATTTTACGGTTTGTGCTTTATGGGTGCGGCCATCGCCATTGTTCAACTTGTCCAATGGCAAGGAACACATTTAGTCGTTATGCCAAGCTTGATTGTGTACATGCTAATAGGGCCGTTTCTTGCCCTAGGCTTATATGACGCAGCCTGGGAAAGAGAAAAGGGGCACAACGCTAGCCTACTGCACTCGATGAAAGCCATCACACGCAACTCAACCCACCAATGGGCGTTTGCGATTGTATTAATGGTTGCGATGATATTCTGGATGCGTATCGCTGCATTATTGCACGCACTTTACCCTTCAGTACAAGGGGCACCATTGACCGAATTTGCTCCCTTCTTAATTACAGGGTCTGTAATTGGTTTTGTTATCGCTAGCCTGATATTTAGTATCTCAGCATTTTCAATTCCACTAATGATGGAGAGACGTGTAGATGTAATGAGTGCGATTTTTACTAGCTTCAACGCTGTTAAATCAAACATCCCTGCGATGGTCGTTTGGGCTGGTATCATTGGTACTGGTATCTTAGTCGGCTTCGCGACCTACGGTGTGGGGATGATTGTAACGATGCCATTACTTGGTTACGGAACATGGCATGCTTACCACGAAGTCATCAAAAAGAAACATCACGTTTAAATCGTTTCACGATCGATGAGCAATGTTATGATGAGGCCTTAGCTTAAACGCTGAGGCTTTTTTTGGAGTTAACAACGCTTGTCTTACACCCCGCAACAACATCGAGTAAATAAAAAACTGGGCGAATGCCTAGCTATCGCTAATCAACATTTTTCTCGTGAATTTCCATGCCCAACTGTCACTTACAAGTTAAGAGGAAAGGCAGCGGGAAAAGCCTACCTCCAGTTAAACGAGATAAAACTCAACCAAGTGCTATTCAGCGAAAATGAAGACGCCTTTATTAACGAAGTCGTGCCTCATGAACTCGCGCATCTGATCACACATCAGGTCTTCGGACGAGTTAGGCCTCACGGCAATGAGTGGAAATACGTGATGGAAAAGGTATTCAATGTACCGGCCAAAACGACCCACAGCTTGGAAATCACCTCAGTGCAGGGCAAAACTTTTGAGTATCGCTGTGATTGCACCACTTATCCCCTATCGATAAGACGACACAACAAAGTCATCCGCAACCAATCAACGTATCGTTGCCAACAATGCCAGCAAACCTTAGCTTTTACCGGCCTTCAATTGAGCTAAGTCTTAAGCTCACAAGGTAACGCGAATAAATGTAATAGAGAGAACTAACATTTGAGTGCTAGACTGTTGTTTATCATACTTTCATCAGTCTTTCTCTATGCAAAAAAACAATCCAAAAGTATTTGGCCTATCGGTTTCCTTTTACCTATCAATAGTATTTGGCCTACTGGTAACCCAAAGCGTTTTCGCCGCTCCACCAAGCTCCTTCTCCAAAGCAAAAAAAGAAGCTGTGAAGATTTATCTCGATCACCCGACTTCATTTTATTGTGGTTGTGACATCACTTGGAAAGACAAAAAGAAAGGTATCCCCGACCTCGACGGCTGTGGTTATCAAGTCAGAAAACAGCAAAAACGCGCTTCCCGTATTGAGTGGGAACACGTAGTTCCAGCTTGGCAATTTGGCCACCAGCGTCAGTGCTGGCAAGATGGCGGACGTAAAAACTGTACTCGCAATGACAAAATATTCAAATCGATGGAAGCCGATCTTCATAATCTGACTCCGACCATTGGCGAGGTTAACGGTGATCGCTCTAATTACAACTTCAGCCAGTGGAATGGAATGGATGGCGTTAGCTATGGTCAATGTGAAATGCAGGTCAACTTCAAGCAGCGCAAAGTGATGCCGCCAGACCGAGCAAAAGGCTCTATCGCGCGAACTTATCTTTACATGAGTCAAGAGTATGGCTTCAAGCTCTCTAAGCAGCAGACTAACCTGATGATGGCGTGGAACAAGCAATTCCCTGTCGATAAGTGGGAATGTACGCGTGATGAGCGAATCTATGCGATCCAAGGTAATCACAACCCGTTTGTTTTTCCTGCTTGTAAATAACACGACTCAGGCAACCAACATCTCCAATTGCCTCCATCTCAAACAAGAGTTTCAGAATTGCCCCTGAAACTCTTGCGCTACCCTTGTTTTTTCAACTAAAAGCATCCATGTTAGGCAGAGACAAAATACCCAAATGAACATATTTATAGGTTTACCAGCATGAGAATCCCTCGCATCCATCACCCAGAACGCATTCATCAGTTAGGTTCACTCGCTTTAGACGAAGATGCCGCGGGTCATGTTGGTCGAGTCCTTCGTATGAAAGAAGGTCAAGATGTTCTTCTATTTGATGGCAGTGGCGCTGAATTCCCTGCGACAATTGCTGAAGTATCAAAAAAGAACGTCACAGTTAATGTTACTGAACGTATCGAGCGCAGCAGCGAATCTCCGTTAGACTTACATTTAGGCCAAGTGATTTCACGTGGCGACAAAATGGAATTCACGATTCAGAAATCGGTTGAGCTTGGTGTGAACACCATTACCCCTCTTATTTCAGAGCGCTGTGGCGTTAAGCTTGATACTAAACGCTTCGAGAAAAAGCTCGCACAGTGGCAAAAGATTGCTATCGCAGCATGTGAACAATCTGGCCGTAATACGGTTCCAGTTATTCGCCCAATCATGCAACTTGAAGAGTGGTGCAGCGAACCGAGCGAAGCGTTAAAACTAAACCTGCATCCTCGTGCAAAATACTCAATCAATACCCTTCCAGAGCCGATCAGTAAGGTGCGCCTATTGATCGGTCCTGAAGGTGGACTGTCAGCTGAAGAAATCGGTATGACAGAACAATACAAATTTGAAGAGACGCTACTTGGCCCACGTGTACTTCGTACCGAGACAGCAGCTCTAACCGCAATTACTGCCTTACAAGTCCGTTTTGGCGATCTAGGCTAGGAGAAAAAAATGATCAAACTTGGCATCGTAATGGATCCAATTTCATCCATTAACATCAAAAAAGACTCTAGCTTTGCCATGATGCTTGAAGCTCAGCGTCGTGGTTACGAAATCCATTACATGGAAATGGATGATCTACATTTAGATCAAGGCGTAGCCATTGCTGACACTAAGGTTGTTGAACTAAAAGAAGATCCAAACGGTTGGTACGAGTTCAAATCAGAACAGACTATCGCGCTATCCGATTTAGATGCGGTACTAATGCGTAAAGATCCTCCGTTTGATACTGAGTACATCTACGCAACTTACATTCTTGAGCGTGCTGAAGAGAACGGCGCACTGATCGTCAACAAACCACAAAGCCTACGTGACTGTAACGAGAAGCTATTCACGGCTTGGTTCCCTGAACTGACACCAACCACCATCGTGACTCGTAAAGCTGAAAAAATTAAAGCGTTCCGAGAAGAGCACGGTGACGTGATTCTAAAACCACTTGATGGTATGGGCGGCGCGTCTATCTTCCGAGTGAAGGAAGGCGACCCTAACGTATCAGTGATCATTGAAACACTGACTAACCACGGCCAAAACTACGCAATGGCACAAACCTTTGTTCCGGACATCAGCAATGGTGATAAGCGTATTCTTGTGGTTGACGGTGAACCAATGCCTTACTGTCTAGCGCGTATTCCTGCAAAAGGGGAAACTCGAGGTAACCTTGCTGCTGGCGGTACAGGTGAAGCTCGTCCTCTAAGTGAAACAGACTGGGCTATCGCAAGAGCAGTTGCTCCTGCACTGAAAGAGAAAGGCTTAATCTTTGTTGGGCTTGATGTTATCGGCGACAAGCTGACTGAAATTAACGTGACTAGCCCTACTTGTATCCGTGAAATTGAAGCCGCTTTTGATATTTCAGTTACAGGTAAATTAATGGATGCAATTGAGCGTCGCGTTAACGCTAAATAGCCTAAACTAAAGAAAGCCTTAGCTATTCGAAAACACAGAAATATCTAGGCAAAGAACAATGAGCGGCTTTACGCCGCTCTTTTTCCTTTACTGGGAACACACTGGCAGGAGGCTCTATGAATTTAACGAACCACTTTCTGGTTGCTATGCCCGGAATGAAAGACCCATACTTTCAAAATTCGGTGATTTACCTTTGTGAGCACAATGACGAAGGCGCGATGGGTTTGATGATCAACGCCCCTATCGATGTCACTGTCGGTAGCATGCTTAAACAAGTTGAGGTTGATTCTGATCAGCCAAAATCCAACCAAGCAAGTCTTGATAAGCCTGTATTGAATGGTGGGCCGGTCGCAGAAGACCGTGGGTTTATTTTGCACAAACCTAAAGGCAGCTATCAATCCAGTATCAGCATGACGGATCAAATATCGGTGACAACCTCAAAAGATATCTTGATGGTATTAGGTACAGAAGATGAACCGATGAATTATCTAGTCGCTCTTGGTTATGCAGGATGGGAACCTGGACAACTGGAAACCGAACTGACGGAAAACTCATGGTTAACCGTAGAAGCTGATCCAAAGGTCATCTTCGATACGCCAATTTCAGACCGCTGGAAAGTCGCCGTGCAGATGTTAGGTATTAATGCCGCTCAGCTTTCTGCTGACGCTGGTCACGCCTAACTCAGACTCAGACTCAGACTCAGTATATAAACTCTCAAACACAGATTAATTTGGAAACCCCATGTCACGAACAATTATGGCATTTGACTACGGTACAAAAAGTATCGGCAGTGCGATAGGACAAGAGATCACAGGCACAGCCAGCCCTTTAAAAGCCTTTAAGGCGAAAGATGGCATCCCGAACTGGGATGACATCGAAAAGCAAATCAAGGAGTGGCAGCCGAATCTTATCGTGGTTGGTCTTCCTACCGACCTTCATGGTAAAGATCTAGCCGCGATTACACCAAGGGCGAAGAAGTTTGCCAATCGCCTAAAAGGGCGCTTTGGTGTGGATGTTGAACTGCATGATGAAAGACTTTCTACGACAGAAGCAAGGGCCGACCTTTTTGAAATGGGCGGCTATAAAGCGCTAAGTAAAGGTAACGTCGATAATCAATCAGCCGTTGTAATTCTAGAGAGCTGGTTTGAAGCACAATATGGCTAAGTTATTTATTTAGCAAACTCGAGCAAGCTTATGATCCCTTGCCATTTTAACTGCGTAATGGAGGAGCGATAAAGGAAAAGAACTTGGGAGTTCATATGAAAATTTTTCTAGCAATATTCATAGCGTTATCTATAACGGCATGCAGCTCAATGGGAAGCGGTTCCGCGGGTTACGACGGTCAACAGTACCCGTCAAAAATCAAATTAGAAAAGGAGCGCGGTTACTCATATGATAACCATTGCTCCAACATGCACTCATCTAACATGCATTAAGTTATAAACGAATAAAACCCGCCACAGAAGCTAACACTGATCATTTAAGCATTTTCCTGATCAGTTGAACGATCCTACAGATG
>NZ_JBGOOI010000050.1:0-35774 GCF_041439605.1 Vibrio sp. 1F169
CCCTACTATTGTAGGACTTAGGGTTGGGGAGTCCAATTATCTAAGTTGACATTTTTACGCGACATACGGAACAGGGTAAGCCTGTATACCTCCCTATGGGAAAGCTACCTGTGAAGGTGGCCGATAGGTATGCAGGTAAAGGAGGTTAGAGAAAGCAAATGATGATTTCGAATGAAATTAGTGCATCTTCTTACAACGAACCGTGGTCTCTCAATTACTGAGTGCTCATTGGCGAGGTATTAAAGCTTCAAGTGCGTATCGCAAAGGTAATTAACACGAAGAGCTAATGTTGCGATCAACTTTTGGTCTCGCTCTAGTCCTATAACGATTTAATTACTGGGTGCTTCACTGTGCCTTTGTGGAGGCTTGAGCCGTATGCAGTGAAAGTTGCACGTACGGTTCTGAGGAGGGTGGCACCTGGTAACAGGTGCCGTCTATCCGACATTTCCTTTCGGCTTGAAGAGATTTGGCGGATCAAAACCAAACTAGAGATTGATAGTAGTTGGATGTAGCTTGCGTTACTTAACTGAGCCATTCTTGATAACAAACTAAGATCGAGTGATTTTCTCTACTTCCGGGGTTGCGAGGTCTCTTCGCAAAATAGGATATTTAGCCGTGTTAAGCAGATTCAGAGAAAAACAGACCTTGAAGTTCAATTTGAGAAAAAGACAAGAACTCAACAGAGTCTCATGAAATGGATTTTGATGACTTCCAACAGCCAGCAATTTTCTTTTCCAAGCCAAATGCGAAAGCAACAACCGATTAGGTATATACAGGCTTAAATTAAAAGTTGGAATGTTCGATTTTCTTCTTTGATTTGTAGGCTTTCATTGAAATTTTTAAGACAAGTTGTTCTTGTTTCGTTGAAATGAGCTGCTTAGTTAAAGCTTTGTGGTGTAGGTCCGTGATAAAGTTTTTTTCCCAAGGCGTAAGGCGGTCAAACCTTAATAAAATAGTGTCATTTAGTACATTGAACAACTCGTATTGGCTTTTATCCATTCGACTGCTAAGCATTCAATTAGAGCACTTAGCTAGAGAAATGACGTTAAGGCTTTCTACGTTCTCATTTTTGCCTAAGGTAATGATTCGATAAGAGACCCCCCTCTCTAATAGTGGTCTTATTTCGATGTTGTCACAAAAACTAACGGCGACTTTTTCTACTAAGCTGTCCATATTCAAAGTTTTCTTTTTTACGAAAATAAGAGTGACACTATTGCCCTCTGACTGAGCATTTACGAGTGTGATTGAGCCTAACTCTTGTGGCAGTTGGCTTGAGATAACCGTCGCTCTATAATCGGCAAGCCCATTAGATTTTATTGGGCTTATCTGACAACCGTTAAGCATGACACTGACGAAGAAAATTACTGTTGTTCGTAGCATTATGCGCTTCTTCTCCCTTTAGGTGCCTTAAAATATTTATGGATATAACGTGAAGACATAGAAGATAAGAGCGCACTGTAATCTAAACTGAATGTGACTTTTTCCCCTACAAGTAGTGGTTTCTGTGAGGATTCAAGGACAAAGTGATCGCTAGTTGAAGACATGATCTTAATCCCATTCGGAGCCTTAAGCCCGCTGACACAAACATCTTGGCGGCCTAATGCCAGAATAGCTTGTGATACCTCCCCTCTATCTTGAAGGTTTTCTTTTTCACCAAAAGCATTTAACCCCCGACTTCCCCAAGGCAAAGTCGGTTTAATCTTGGATTCAATCACTTCAGCGGTCAAAGAAACCGCATCCGTATGTAAGCCTTTGATATTTTCGTGCTCTAAAGGCTCACAGCCTAAAAAAATTGCTTCTCCTATACGAAGGTTATTGACTCGAGTTAAGCCTGTTCTCTGAAGAGCCCAGTTAACTGAAGCAGAATTACCCCCTGAAATAATTTCTAGATTGACCCCAAATGTAGCTTCAATTCCATCGGCAAGATCAGAAAGAATATTCATATTTTGTTCATTTGGAGCGACGCCATACCGACAGGCTAAATTCGCACCAATTCCTTTTATCGTGATGTTCGGTAAAGAAATAATCTCTCGGATAAAATCAATCACGCGATTCGGCATCACACCTTCTCTGAGATCGCCAAGCTCAACCATAATAATGATACCGTGACGGCAATTTTGTTGTTCCGCTGCATGTGAAAGCCTCTGAATTACTTCAACTTCAGAATTTAAACTCATATCACTGTATTTTATTACACTCGCCACTTGACTTAGCATGGGCGTACGTATCAGCATTTTAGGGATAGCAATGCCTGATTCAGTCATCTTTTGAAGGTTTTCCATTCTTGAATCGGCTAACATTGTTGCGCCAGCATCAATAAGAACTTGTGCGATGATAGGGTGGCCGAGGAAGACTTTTGTTACAGGTGTAACGGATATATTTTTTAGTGAGAGCTGAGTGATCAGGTACTGAGCGTTATGGTGAATCTTCCCACAATCAATGTCTAATCTAGGGCAGTTCACCCTTTTGCGGCCAGTTTTCTTGCTATCATAGGGAAGGCTGACGTTACGATGTGCAGTAGATGTTCGACAGGCTGTGATAATGCATCAGTAACCGGTATACCAAATTCGGTAGTGTAGCTGTCTATCGCACGACAGGTTTCATCTAAAGACATATCTTCATGATTCAGTGTTAGTCCAATAACATCGGTATTAGAAAACGTTTCGATAAGATTGATTTCTGAAGCAATCGAAGGCATTGGGCAATCAGGAAAATCACTACGATATAAACGTTTAGGAGCATGTTGCAATATCACACCCGCTGGACAACTGCCACGTAAGATAAATGCGCTGGTTGAAAACGCAGGATGACTCAAGGCTCCTTGCCCTTCAATAATAATCAGGTCCGGATTTTCTTTTTCATAGGCCTGTACAATGACAGATTCCAACTCACCGGCACAAAATTGTGAAGGGACAGCATCGAGTGCAACGCAGTATTGTGCGCCTTGCATAATACCTGTTTGACCAGTGGCAATCAGAACGACGTTAAGGCCTTTTCTAGTCAGTTCATTCGCTAATATTGTTGCTGTTGTTCGTTTTCCTAGCGCGCAATCCGTCCCCATTACAGCAATTCTCGGACATTTAACGTTATGTATTTTCCCGCTAAACGTTTTCAGATCGCCTTTACTTTTGGGTTTGCGAGTATCGAATATTCGAACGTTATTCTTTAAGCTAGCTTCTAAAAATAGAGGATCATCAGTTAGGAATTCATGTAAGCCATTTACGATGTTCATTCCTAGTGACATGGCATTTAAAATGATGCTTTTATCTAAGTCAGATAAAAAACCACTTGATGGCGCAATGCCAAAGATGAAGTAATCGGGAATGCTTTCCGCGTGAATGATAGCTTCTTCAGCATTGGCAAGGATCGGTATTCCATTGGCTTTGTTATCAAGTACTTCTCCAGCATCTAAGCCGGCAGATACACTATCAATAACCGATAGAATACGATAGCTTAATGAATGCCTCACTAGCCCATTAGCGGTTTTACCATCAATTTCACCGAAATTACCTTCGCAATATATAATTGCCGAAGGGATGACAGGTTTCACTTTCTGAGCAAGTGGTAGCCAAGGAGCGATATGAGTTACATTGTAGTTGGTTTTAAAATTTTCAATTCTAGTGAATTTGAAGATGTTTCTTAACTTTTGGGTTGAAATGGACATAATTAAAGCCTGCGGTGAGGCTTAGAAGGGCAACTAAGGAGTGCCGAGATGTGAGTTCGGAAAAGAAAAGAAGTCCCTACTAAGCGGTAGGGATAAAAACCAAGGTAACACACTTACCAGACTATTGTTGGTTAATATTAAGACACTTCTGCGTCTATCACTTTGAAAATTAGCCCTTACTAGAGTGAGTTATCGCCCGAGAATCGACTCAATTAACATCCTAATATCAACACAGATACCTAAACCGTTCAACTTCCTCATCAGTACGTGTTGGCATTGCTTTGATAAGTCTTCCTCTGCGCTTGGGAGCTCGTCTGTTTAGGTTTGGATGCTCTCACTTTTCGATTTTTAGGTTTACTCATAAACTGACCTGATAATATTCCACGAATGACTTCCCCTATCGCCTCAGAAGATAGCGATACTTGCGCATCATTCACATGGGCAAACGAAGCGTTGACGGAATACGCTTATGACCTAACAACTGCGGTGCCATTCATCATTTTTGACAAAAGACCATCTCAGCCCCGTCACCTCTTAAATTAGACAACCCATTAAAAGGAGCAATTTTAGCACCTTAAAACGATTTTAAGCTGCTTTGGCTCTTCCATACTTAAGATGTGTGATTAAGCTATTTTTTACGGTTTTGCTTAATGCCATCACAAGGATTCTCCATACAAGACGCTGCTGAACAGCATACTTAAAAATAGAACGAAGCACATCAAGGTTACGGTTGGCAGCGCCAGCCTAAGTCAACTAAATTCATCAAATCAACGTTGTACATGGTATGAATCAAGGCTACTGACGGGATAGCACACAAACTCTGGCAATAAATGTCTTTTCAAGGCACTCCTTGCTGTCCCTATCGAATCAAATTTCCATGTCGTGCACACCATAAACCATACATGACTCCTTAACCAATTCATCAAATTTATTGCAGGATTATTAGACAAAAAATCCCTTTATACAGAAACCATTTCCAACGTGTTCCAATCTTAGCCGAGTGGTTAACTCGCGCAGCTCAAGAATCTACCTTACCGCCTTTTGACCACTTTTTTCTTAATTCAAAAAGAGTGGCAAGAGTTGAAAATGGCGAGTTGGCTACATGACTGTGGAAAAATCACGACACCCGAAAGTGTGGTCAAAAAATCAACAAAACTGGAAGCGATTTATAACCGGATCCACGAAGTAAGAATACGCTTCAAGCTTCTTAAACGTGAGGAAGAAATTACGAAATTGAAGTCTTTGGTGCAAGCGTATCCAGTTGGATGGTGAGATCAACTAATAGAAAATTGTGAACAGTTGAATCAATATTTTTAATTTTTAGCTCAGCTTAATTTGGGAGCAGAGTTTATCACACCAACTGAACCTAATATCATCTCACGAATGTGGACTCTAACCTTAAGTAAACAACTCGGTACATCTTCAGAAGAAATGAAGCAGTACACGAAAAAAGATAAATACCCAGCCGAAGCAATATCAGGCGAATAAAGGATAAATGCACAACTTAGGTATTCAGAGCGGCACGTTAACAGAGAAAGAACGGTTTATCATCAACGATCACATTGTTCAAACCATCCATATTTTGGAGTAGCTACCGTTCCCACAACATATTCGAAACTTGGCAAAAATTGCGGGAGGCCACCATGAGAAAATTAATGGTAAGTGTAACCTATGGGCTTAACGGGCTCAGAGATGCCTCTTACCACAAAAGTCATGGCCATTGCCGATCTCTTTGAAGCGTTGACCCTGCTCTGTTCGCTTTTTTTTTAAGTTCGAGGGTTTGTAAACGTCTTACTGATGACTATTTACAGCCTGAGCAAATTGATGAAGTAAATATTAACGATTATTTAACGTGATATCGACGTTAAGAGCCTGTTCCTAGTCGTCATAAAGAGAAGAGGCCGATACGCGAACGTTGTTTCTCTCGTCCTTTCTACTTTCTTCGCAAACGTAATCTTCTCGCATCGGCTCAAAACTTGTTACGCCGTCACAATATATAATCCTGACACCTTAACCTAGATTGTCTTCTAGTCTTATGGAGTCGGTAGATTCGAAATCCTTAACGAGCACCTCATGTACCTAAACCGCCTTTACGGTGGAGTCAAAATCGGTCGAATTCACCTAGATATATCTCGGCGGATCTTGTGGGACAAACTGTCATGCGGCCTCCTAAAAACTGCATCGAACATAAAAACAAAACCGGCTTTCTTTTGCGCGAGCTGAGCGGTAATTTGCAATGCATCGATGGTATTACGCGCCATCCAATCGACTTTGGTAACGTGAATAATGTCCCCTTCCCTCGTAAAGCCCAACAACTGGTTTAGCTGTTAAATTTGAACGTCGGACGTTTAGTCTTAGGTACTGACACGGACATAGACAATTTTCATGAAATAAGCCTAGAATAAAACCAAATTTGGCGCCTAGTACTGTTGCCATTATCCGACACAGCATTGAACCATCCAGTTGCAAATTCTGATTAGCAATATAGACGATAATTTTATTTTCCATGCTCACTTAGAGTGCTTTGAGCACTTGTGAGGTAAGACGTGCAATACGGCTGACTTCTACAAACACCAAATTACCTATCCCAACCTTTTTGGTAGAGTCATAGAGCCCGTGCTTTTAGTTTGCTACATATTGGTTGTCTGAAGAGACTCCTAAATAGGCGTAGTTCACCATGTTTTCACCTTAAATAAGATTATCTAAGGTAGACAAAAAAGTGAACGGATATAAGAAAGTGCGAACAGAGTCAGACAAAAAGACAGCACCGAAATTCGGTGCTTTTTGAAAATGTGAGAGCTAGCTTACAAAACGTCTCTGAGGTTTTTACGCTCTTCAATTTCTTCTTGTTCCGGGATAGTTCCAGGCAGCGTAATTTTTTTTGGATTTTGCTTAATACTTTGCACCGATCGAACAGACTTAGACGTCTTGGATTTCAAACTGAATACCTGTGGATTAATCGTAAGGTTTTGTCTTACTTCAACCGCAAACTCTTGATTTTCATTTTCAGGTAAATAATTACTCTTAAGGTACTTAATCGACAGGAAATCCTTGTTTCTCTTTAACGTAAATAAGCACTTTGTTAATCGCATTATCGACGTTAAACCAGCCCCAGATGCCATGGTAATTTCTTGATTACCACGAATTTCCTCTTTATTCACATGATGAACAAGCAATAAACTAGCGCCTGATTCACTGGCAAGGCTTTGGAAGACATTTTTGATTAAGCGATCGTGTTTGACTTCCTCACAACGGCCTATTGACTCAGTCACGGTGTCTACTATCACTAAATCGAATTCAGAGAAAATTTGTTTGAGTTGTTCTAAATACTGCTTATGTTCTACTTTTTCTTGTGCAGAGCTGTCGGGCGGGAGCACTATCGGTTCAATGTCCGTTAAAAAATGTAGATTTTTTTTTAGCTCTGACTTAATGGTGGCAGTGCAATTAACCAGCTTTTCTTTCATTCGAGATTGAATCACGCCAGCCCCGTCTTCTGAACTCAGTACCAAGGTTTTAGCCGGTTTGTCGGCCGCGCTCATCCCTAGTAAAGACATTGAAGAAGCGTGTTCCATCGCAATACAAAGTGCAAGGTGAGATTTACCGACATTCGGTGCGGCAATCAACATACCTACATGCCCTTTGAGTAAGCCTTTTATACTGAACTCTAGGCTTTGGCTCGCAGGTGAAGACATCAAGCTATCAAGAGATTGAGTAATCATGATTTACCCTCCCCAATATAAAAGATCTGTATACCATTACCAACATCGCGAAATTGAAGACTAAAATCTTTTTCAATTTGCACGGCATTGGCCAACAAATCTTTTCTTAGATCGCTACGGAAGCTATGGCTGACTTTAGAAGCAATAGACTGAATGTAACTATCGAGCGCCCATTCAAACTTTTTGTTATGTAAAAATTCTGCTTTGTGCGTGGTAATGTATTTTAAGAATGAGCGAACTGACGGTTTACTATAGTTGGTCATTTTGTGTTGTTCTAATCGATAATAGTAACCATGGTCGCGTATCGCTTGTAGCAAGCGCATGTCTGGCACTAAGAATACATGGTTAGTTAGATTCTTACTGTTTTTACGGCCGGTTTTGAATTTACTTCGATCACAATAGAAACGGTAATCTTGCACAAATTCTAAGGGCTTTTTGCCTACAACGTTCTGTTCTTCATCGAGTTCATTAATCACCAAATGAGCCGTTGCCAATTGAGTAATACGACGCTCAATTTGATCGTAGTTCGGACGAGTTGTCGCCATTCCCATTCGGGTTGCTAGCTCATACATACTCATCGATAAAACGGTTGCATCCCGGTCAATAAAAGAGTCGAAACCATCTTGTTGAGTGTCAGAAATATCACCATCAGAAATGGTTTGATATACTTGGGACCAATTTAAACGAGATCCCGCTTCATAAGAAGCATCGTCGAGTTGAATAGTTTGAGCATAGGCCAGCATAGTCTCGAGGATATCGCGATGAGGTTGTAGGAGATAATCTACATGTAGATCAACCCTGAAGCTTTTCCCATAGCTATTAATATTAACACTCTCTAATGGGTGATTTGGATCTGTACCACCACTCTGAGCAATTTGAATCAATTTTGACTGCATCGTTGAAGTCAAACGAGAAGCAGGATGAAAAATAGTTGCTCGAGAGAACAGAATCGATGAGATAAACCGATTTTTTCGGTCTTCTTCATTAATAACCGTCAGGCTAGAGTTGGATGATAACGTCATGATCATTACCTAAGAATGAGATAGTATCATTTTAACAGATAACCTTACTTACATCATCAACTTCGGTAGATGTCTATATTATTTCGGTAAATATCTATAGCTCGTCACATAAATTATGTATAAATATCGGTAAATAACTACTTGTTTCGGTAAATGTTTAGTTACTTCACAATGATCAAACTATGTATTTAATTCATAATTTATCTAATGTTTTGATCGTTTTATAACCAATTTAGGTTAATTATCATAAGTTAACTTAAATTAATGATCTTACCTTTCTTTTAGATCGGCTAATGTTAATACTAAAAAATCTTATTTCGGTAAATGTTTATATGTTTGATCGTTTAATATCAATATAAAATCGGTAGATGTTGATATTGAATCGGTAGATGTTGATATTGAATCGGTAGATGTTGATACATTTAGATGAACTCTAAGAAACTAGAAACTTTAGGATCTAGTTTCAAGATATACCAACTTCACTTAGGCTCAGTCGGTAACCCAACAACTAACATCAAATCTCGAGAGATTTTTGATGTTAGTTGTTGGGTAAATGTTAGTTCTCTAATAATTTTATGTCTTACTCTTAATGTTTAGCTATATTTTTTACCAATTGCATGTAATTGATAAATGGGTTGGGTTTGTAGTGGTCTAATGATCTTAGGTACTAAACTAGGTGGTAAATCGCTACTATTAATGCGGGCTCTTATGGTGAAGATCTTTTTCGTTTTTTAGATCATCCCAGGCTGTAAATCAGTTTCATGCATTACTCGTCACTGCGCCTGACTGAATTAAACGAGCTTGCTATGTCTCCTCGATTTTTTATGCAGTCAAACCTATTTATCATTTAAATCTACTTACGAAAAGTTTCTCTCATGCGAACTAAAGAAAGAGCTTCAACATTAATGGAACACTTTGGTGTGATCATGTGTAGCTGCGATATTGTTGGTTACAGCATGTGCTAATCTACAGAGGTTAGGCAAAGAGTTTGCATTTACCTAACCTCTTTGAAGTGAGTTCGTTACAAACTTCATCAGGAAAGACATCCTGACACCGATGACAGTAGTTTTGATAGAATGAGAAGGATCCTAAGACAAAACTATATGTAGCGAAGAGAAGCAGAGGGACTTTCGATAAGAGAAACACAAAGATTTTTGAAACGCTATATCGTTTGTAAATTTCCCTCCATTATATTGAAAGATTTTTCAGTTATGATGTAAGTATTGACATGGGATCGTCAATGCTCCCATGGAGAAGTTATTCATAAATTTGAAAATCGAGTGGACACAAGCTCAGCCGCTATTACCTGATGAGCTACTACAATCGGCAATAGCCTCCTCAAGCAAATGATGAGGCCTATAGATGTTAGGATTGGACAAAGGTTGATTCGTGTTGTGATGAGTTGTGTGTGTTGAGCGCTGATTATATTAATGACAGTGGGATTAATTTGCCTTGGGAAGAACCTTAAGTGCCAACGCCAGAAATCAAATATTACGAACTCTCGAATTTCAAAGGTTAAGTCAATAATTATAATTTACCGCCCCTTTCTCTCACTCTTGGATAGAAATTGGCTTCAGAGGCTATTTCTACTATCGTCCCTGAGAAGATTAACTTTAAAATCGACTTAAACCTTGTTGCGTAAATGAAATCCAACTTTGACGAATGTGTTCCTGAAGCTTGCTCTGAAATTACTGATTATTAAATTGAAATTGTCGGTAGGTGCTGTTCCACTCCACAACCGAACAAGCTCGCGAACGTTGTAGGAATACCAATGTCATGCAACCACGCTAACTTTGTAGCAATCTTTATCAACCCTTAGATGGGAAATTACGTTTATCGCTTAATTGGGCTTTATCTTTCTTTAGAGGCAAGAGTATAGTGGTCCAATAAAATTGGTCACGGTTTTCAAGACAATCAATCGTTCTGAGCCAATGAGTGTCAGAACACCATTATACTGATATGGCCTAAGTTGGCTGGAATATCTAATTATGTATTGGATGATTTTTTGAGTCTCTGCAAAGCTGCGATAATTTATTGCGGGAATCCACTTAGTATTTAAGCTTCTAAAAAACGTTCGATTGTCGCCTACTCCCTGCAATTTTTTCGTCGAGATAAGTTTTTTATCTGGAAGCACCGCAGTAATTGATGATACTTTCCACTTATTTAGTGACAGCCTTGGCCGCTGCGGTCCATGATATTTTTAGGTTTCCGACGAGCTTGTAAGCCATCGATAAACTTTATCTCTTGTCCGACTGTTAAACTATCAGCAGAGTCGTGGTTTTTTTAATATTTTCCCCGTCTTGAAATATGTTTATACATTGAGGACTAATTATGACCATCCCAAATAAACACTACGTTAAGAGCACTCAGCGAGATTACACACTAGGCTTTAAATACAGGTTGTGGATACCATTGAAAATGGAGAAATGGATTATTTAGTCAGTTCAAGGAAGAGCACGATGCCGAAATCACCGAGGGCGGCAAGAAGCCTTCGAAAAGAAAGTAAGCGTAATTAGGGCTTGTTCGTTACGCGATATTTATCTTTAATGTGTATATCAGAGAGAAAAATTGTCAAGGTGAGCTTGCACTAAGGCGCTTCATGTCTCGACTAGGAACTCACAAGCTTCACTTCTCTTACTAAAACCTCAATTGATAGCTAAAGGAATAAAGCTGGGCCGCGATGTTTAGTTTAACTACCTTCAAGAAGAGCGGTTGCTGGTTAAGCCAAAATGGAGCTACACCAAAACAATGAAAAAGGCATTGAATGAAAAAGCATCCGAATTTGGTAAAATAAATGTTTTCTTCAAAGGTAGAGGAGTTTTTGGTGAGCTACATGACTTATGTTCAATCTGATGAGGGCGTTCATTAGTTGTCATTGTCAACGGACGCCTTCATTCGTAAGATGAACAGGCCAAATAATATGTATGAAAAAACAAAAAATTCCGTTACAGGCTTGCTAAAAATCGTCAACCTATTTAAGACGAGATACCTTCTTTTAAAATTCACGAATTTCTAGTTGTCCAGATGTCATAGGTGAGGCATTAGGGCTTTCTCTCGTAGATCTGTCTAGCGAATAGCAGAACACCGCTTAGCTTTAATTTCGATGTTTGAAGCCACATATGCCAAGCAGATGAACTGTTCTCTTCTAATACTCTCCTACCCTGCCCTCCTACCAGTATCCAAGCACAATGTAGTGTCTCAGTCACACCTTAATTACCGGTGTGATTTACGCTGTGGTATCGACGTTTCATGTTGCTATTTTTTTCTGGTGCAACCGACATATAAAAAATCGAGGTCCAAACTCCTTGGTTACTCGCTGTCTCGCCTTTACTTTGGTTTGGGATAACCAGGGGGCTTGGGGCAATTTATAACTGGTGACCGATTGAATACGTTATTTTAGCTTGGGTCGTAGTGGTGTGTGTTGTCTTGTCTTTTCGCAACTCACTGGCAATATTAGTTTCGCCCTTTTCTTTTTGATTGGGTATCAAGAAGGTTTGATGGGCTTTTATAGAAAAACAGCTTTAGATTGATTTGATTGTGGGAAAATTTGTCAATGCTCAGCCTGAGCATTGACAAATTTCATGGTTTTTTGAAAGATAATGATTAGTGTGCTGATTTGTATTTTTTCCAATAATCAAAGCTGTTGAGTAGGGCAAGCTCAATACCTTGTTCATGGTATTTATACGACACATAAAATCGTTCGATGTAAGCGTAGAAAGATGGGAGACGTTGTTGGAGAGCCGGCCTTTTTTTAGGAGGATGGACACTAACCATTAGGTAACCTATGACTTGTTTATTCTTTTTTGTTTCAGCGACAAAAAAATAGATATTTTTATTGTTTAGCTTCTCCTTCATCATTGATTCCGTAAAAACTAGATCAATGATTCTGATTTTACTGAAATTGTAATCACTTAAGCTGTATTCGTTCTGCTCTCTCTTGTAATGGCTAATTTTACTGTGGCTGCCTGTTAGTTGCTCGTGACACAGAGCATTGATAGAGGATATGTCGTTGAGCGTCGCTTTTCTTATTAACACCTTAATCTCCTTTTTCCTGTTATCTTTTTGAAGCAAAACGCTAAAATGCGAATTAAAAGATATGTGTGTCCCCTAGTAATTACTAGGGGCTAATAGATGGGGTTGCATATTCGTAATATTCTTTTGCGCGTTGTTTTAAAGCCTGGATTAGCGTATTTGGTAGGTTTCTTTCTTTTATCCAATTTTCAAACACTTCTATTGAGGGAAATGTGACAGAAGAGATTAGGCTTGAGCTTTGAACTAAGTGGTTAAGCCAATAAAGGGTCTGTAGGTCTTCTAGAGGAGTTCTGGGGAGTAGTAGTCTTCCTTTTCTAACTTTTCCTTTGATATAAGGTTTGGCTGAAACCTCAAAGGTTTTACCTTTTGAAAACGGGTCTGGGTCTATCAGGATTGTGCTATATCGTATGTAGAGTAGATATTCCTGCTCTATCTCATCAAGCTCGTTGAAAGAGACTATTTTGTCCTTGGGGATAGTCTTTTCATGTACTCGGTGATGTTCATCATTTAGCAACTGCAGTAGATTAATCGGTTGAGCTGAGTAATGTTCAAGTAGGCGAGAAACTGATTTCCAGTGCAGTAGTAAATCCCTAATCGAACTCATGGTGATTGGCCCTTCTGGGTACAGTTTATACATGTACTTAACTTCGTCTTCCTTAGACAACATGTGATCTAATGAAAACGTATTGATAATAAAAGCAGGGTGTACATAAGTAGCAATGTTTCTGCCTTCCACACTGAACGAGTTATCTAAAGGGATGACTTGAACATCAATTTTTTCTAAAGCGTTTCGCAAGGCGCTCAATAAACCATCATTGGATTTAGACTGGTAAATATAAACTCGTTTTTTTACTGTTTTGGTTCTGACCGTGAGGACCCTATTTTTGTCCGTCGGGTTAGAAGTAAAATAAGACGTCGCAAAGTAGCTAGAGAAGAGCATTATATTTGGAGAGGCTCCTTTCTTTTTTAACATTCCTTCTAAAATAAGACACCCACCGAGCATTGAGGACATAAGAATGATTTGTTTTAAGTTCTTTAATAAAATTTCAGAAAAGGAAGACAACACATCACAATAGGCGTGAGCTGGAGTGGCTAAAACTAACGTATCCCAAGAGGAGGGAAGGGGAGATAGCTCTGTATAAAGTTCATTAAACTTAACTAATCCGACTAGTGTCGCTAATTGTGGTTCATTCACCTTACAACAAACAACGTATCCGTGTTGTTTGATTAATCTTTGCCTATTTTCCCACTGAGGGGAGCTTTTGCCGATGAGGGCTATTTTTTGACTAAGAGGAGCCATAATTTGGCTAGTTTGAATGCCGACCGGCCCCGCTCCAGCAACCAATGTGTTCCCTAGTATCATAATGGGCTCTCCATATTTCCATTTTCCTTCTAATTTATATGCTCTAGGTATATTTTTCATTCTCATACCACTACTTTTATAGTGCTACTTTCTAAGTCCATTGTTTATTTAATTATCTTTATTAATTAAAAAAACGGTGATGTCATTTGGTCAGGTTTTCTCATGGCTATGATGCTTTTTTAGAGGGCTTTTAGGTGTTGTTAATATGTTTATTAATATTTAATTTACGCTGAAATTAATACCAAATTTTATTTATTTGATTAATCTTTATTTAAGTTGGGAAGGAGAGGTTTGGGTGTCCGAATAATGGGCTTCTTTAGTTATTTCTAACCAACTTACCCTTAATCGTTGGAAAATGTTTGGAGAGAACCCTATGTCAGCAATTAGCAACAATCAAGAACAGCCTATGGATTCACACTATTTGCCGGAGCCGTATCGAATCCGGGTTATTGAACCAGTTAAAAGAACAACAGAACAAGAGCGAGAGCTGGCGTTAATGAAAGCGGGGTACAATCCTTTTTTGTTAGATAGCGATAAAGTGTTTATCGATTTACTGACCGATAGTGGCACCGGGGCAGTAACGCAGGCCATGCAATCCGCAATGTTGAGAGGTGATGAAGCGTACAGCGGCAGTCGAAGCTATCGGACGCTTAGCCAAACGGTAAAAGATATATTTGGCTATCAGTTTACTATCCCTACACACCAAGGACGTGGCGCTGAACAGTTGTATGTACCTGCCTTGATCAATAAGCGTGAACGAGATAAGGGGCTAGAACGAGAAAAGATGGCCGCATTTTCAAATTACTTTTTTGATACCACTCAAGGGCACACTCAAAAAAATAACTGTCGTGTGATGAATGTGCCTTCTCGTGATGCCTTTAATACTGAAGTTAAGAGAGATTTTAAAGGCAATTTTGACTTGAAAGCGCTCGCGTCTGGCATTGAAGAGATCGGGGCTAAAAATGTGCCCTATATTGTGAGTACGATTACTTGCAATTCTGCAGGTGGTCAGCCAGTTTCTCTTGCCAATTTGAAGGCTGTTTATGAGTTAGCGCAGTTTTATGATATTCCCGTAGTTATGGACTGTGCACGGTTTGCAGAGAACGCCTATTTTGTAAAGCAACGCGAAGAGGGATATGCTGAATGGAGCATTCAAGAGATAACTAGCGAAGCTTTTAAATATGCCGATATCTTTGCTATGTCAGCGAAAAAAGATGCGATGGTTCCTATTGGGGGATTGCTTGCTTTCAAAGATGAAAGCTTGTTAGATGTTCAATTAGAATGCAAAACATTATGCGTGCTATTGGAAGGCTTTCCAACCTATGGCGGGCTTGAAGGCGGTGCTATGGAGCGCCTAGCTGTCGGACTCTATGATGGGATGGAAGAAGATTGGTTAGCTTCCCGTCTTCAGCAAGTTGAATATTTAGTAAATGGTCTTGAAGCGTTAGGGGTTCGTTGCCAGCAAGCTGGCGGTCATGCTGCATTTATTGACGCAGGTGTGCTCTTACCTCATATTCCGCCGGAACAATTCCCTGGGCATGCTTTATCTTGTGAGCTTTATAAAGTGGCGGGTATTCGTGGGGCTGAAATAGGGTCCTTATTGCAAGGGTGTGACCTTGAAACTGGTGAACAACTGCCTTGTCCAGCGGAACTGTTGCGTTTAGCCATTCCCAGAGCAACCTATACGCAAGCTCACCTTGATTACATTATTGCTGCTTTTAAAGAAGTGAAAAAACGCGCCTCATCTATTTCAGGTTTGAAGTTTACTTATGAACCTAAAGTATTGAGACATTTTAACGCTACGTTAGAACCTGCACTCTAAGTTGTACCCCCCTTTGCTGTGAATAAGGGGGGATTTAGTTATTAATAACTAAATTGACGAGGTGTTAGGGGTTTATTGAAGGTTTTTTGCTTGCCTGAACTTGGGAAGAGGCGAGGATTAATTTCAGTTCATCCTTTTTTGTTAAACAGATTTGGCTTGATTGATTATTAAGGTTCACGTTAACAACTTCAAGTTCGTATCGAAAATAGAAATAACTGATTAGTAGGACCGCGAGGGTTGTTGAAGATAAGCCGATGAAAGTCCATTGGTATAATTTTAGATGATTGGTTGCTTTTTTGAGAGGACACGAAAACTTAGAGTGACGTGGTAACTTTATATCTCTCGGCGGGTCTAGTGAGGTTTCAAATTCAGGAATATGAATCTTGTAACCTTTTCTTGGGATGTTGACGATTTTGATGCTATCAAGGTCTAGAACTTTTCTTAGGTTAGTTATCGCGACTGGTAAAGAGTTAGGCCCGATGATATCTGGGCTCCCCCAAGCGGCAATAATTAACTCTTCTTTGGTTGAAATGAGTTGTTCTTTCTTAATCAGAGTTTCAAGGATACAGCTTTCAGGTAGGGTAATTGAAAATGACTTTTGATTGCTAAGCATCAATTGAGCCCCTGATTCATCCCTGTGTAATATACAATTACCTATAGGTAATTGTAGGTTTTCGAGATGTGCTTTTAACATAGTGTTTCTCCATATTTCTAGAGAGCGATGGTTAAGACAGTTAGTTTTTCTAGTGCTTTATATAATGGCTCATTTTTTGAATACTATTTACAAAATTTTGAATAAATTTGAAGTTAAACGAAATATTAGTTAAGGCGTTTTGTTTCATATGAAGCTAAAGGTCAGCTCTTTTCCTCCTTTGTCGTTTAGGTAAAACTGCATCCAACGCCAGTCCTTCTCCTTACAGGCCTTAAAAGTGCAGTGGATATTTTTTCCTTTAACAATATCGTTATCGCAGAAATCTATAAATGATTGAAAAGAGCGGCAGATCAGTGTTTCCATATTAGTAGTCCTTTTGAAAATTTATTCATATACACATCTCTAATTTATCTGTGTAGATGAATGAATTTTAATAAAAAATGATTATTAATAATTTTAGATTACCCATTTGGCAATGGCTAAAATTTAGGCCATTCCTCATAGGATTTTTTTGATAATTTATAAATAATTTATCAAAAAAATCATCTATTTATAGTGATATTTTAGTTTTTTAAAACTGGGGTTTTGGAGGGTTAAATAACAATAAATTTTTGACTAATACTCTCATTCTTCCTGTTTTATATAGTTGCTTCTTCTCTGTCTACGAGATCCCTTGAGCCTGTTATTTTGCTTTTATTCCTCAATTCGTTACGAAAGAATCGGAACTCTTAATCGAGCTGCAGCTATTCATTTTTTGGTGTACTTACTAATCTAATGTTTAGTAGTACAGATTTCATTGCGTTTTGGGGGCGTCTAGCTTGAACTTGGGTCACTAAAAAATAAAATAGGTTAGCTTATGGTCTTTGATGGTCGGCGGAATATTGATTGTTCTAGGGGGTGTAGTGGTCAAAAGTACCGGACACTGGCTGAAGGGCCATTAACTGGTGACAACCCATCATTTTCTTGAGGGCGTTGCCGATTGTAAGGACTCATCAGATAATAGCCGTTGTCTTTCTTGTCCTGAGCTTGTTCCAGGTAGCTTGTTTCTGGTACCCACTCGGCTTTCAAGCTTCTAAATAACCTTCTATGGGAGTGTTTTCCCAACAATTACCACGAAGGCTCATGCTTTGAGTTGTCCTGGCATCCTTGATATTAATAGAACATCATGTTCTTCGCCGTCCCCGTTTCTCCTAAGCCAGCCCTAAAGCTTTAGATGCTAATTCAGCATTGGACTTATCTGATAAAGGCCAGCCCACAACGCGTCGACTAAATAGGTCAAGCACTACTGCTAAGTAGGCCCACTTCGAACCAGACCTAAGATAAGTAACCTCACCTTGCTCAATTTTGAGTTATTCGACCCAGTGTCGTAAAGCTGTTTCACGTATTCCATAGAGCTAGCTGCTTCAGGGATGGAGCCCCCTTGGTCAAGAACCAAGCTTGCAGCATATATTTTTGAATTCAGTAGAAAATGTACGTCTTTGTCGTTTTGCCATTGAACCCCTCATTTATGAGGTCCGGGATCAGGAGGCCACTACAGGAGAGAGCCTTTTGGACGTGAGAAGAATTAAGCCTTATCATTATTTATTAATAATAAATTAATGGTCTTTATATTTGGCTAAGATAATAATTCGATTGTTAGGTTCACCTAGAACCAAACACTCTGCACTTAGCCAATTTTTGGGTTATAAGGATGAAGTTACCCTAGGTCAAATAGAATAAGGAAGGAAGTTTCCCAAGCCAACTTGTTCTTGATGGTTTAGTCGCTTGTAGTCATCCGATTTTTTCGATTTGGCATAGAGGGAGGTGACAAACAAGTGGTTAATTAAAATGATGGATGTACTTCATCGGGGGGGGGGTGTTTTAGAGTTTGACGAGGCCAAACTCATTGTAGGGCCTAGTTTTTACTGATTTGGAGACCATTTTCTTTGCATCCTCAGCGAGTATTCTATCTTTAGTCTTCCATTATCCTTTCCGCAAGTGCGTTCTGATAACAGTCATAATTGTATTTGTAACTCTCTAATTTCATGTTGGATATGTGTCAACCTTATTTAGGACGGGTTAGGTGAAAGATAAAGGCCCTAATTTGAGAGCCTTTATCTTTTTATAAAGTTGATTGGTGGTGTTTACCTAACACTGATTGGATAGCTTTATCGAGTTCAGCTTGGACATCCTTTGATAAGCGACCAAATTCATACGAAAAGTTTCGACCTTTAACACGCTTACGAGCAAACATACCTTTACTGTCGAACTCTGCTAGAGGAGTAATGACAGCTTTGTCTAATTCTTGCTTGGCTTCAACGATCTTTAACTCATCTTTAATGTAAGCAATCAGAGCGTCTTTAGCGTCTTCTTGGCTCTGCTCAGCCTGAGCGTTGACAGCATTATCGGCTATTTTTTTAATGAAGCTACTCAAGGCTTTCTTGTCATCGGCGAACGCTTTCATCACCTTAGCCAAGAGGGAGTAATCAGCATGAGACAAGTCGTTAACGACAGGGAATAGGGCAATCAGCTTACTGTCAATACTGGCTGCTTTCAGCGCTCGACCTACCGCTTGACGGCTAATATTTAAGATTTTTGCCGCATCTTCTTGAGTTAGCTCACCGTTCTTCATCAGAGTTTGACATTGCAAACCAATCTCACGCTGGTTGTGCTCTTTGGCGGTTTGCAGCTGCTTAGCCAGCGCTTTGGCATCGGTGGTAGAAAGCTCGTTTTGAGTGACTAGAATTCGGAATGTTTTTACACGACCTTCTTGAAATAAAAACCAAGCACGACGGCGAGAGCCATCAAGAATATCAATGCGACCATTAATTTCTCGGCCAACGGCTGGATAGAACTGCTGAAACTCTAACGAGTTCAAATCTTCCAATGATTCTTTGGTTAACAGAGACTGGTCACGACCATTAACATCAAAGGTCACAAATGAGTTCTGCTTAACTTGTTCGTGTGACAGTGTAACTTCATTGAAAGTGGCAGTTGAACCAGAAGCTAATTGCCAAACCATTTTCTGGCCAACAGACTCTAATCCAAACTTAGTTCTAAGGTAGTCTTCAGCGTTTTGCCCGCTTTTCTCTAGCTCGGTGCTGAGTTGACTTGTTAGAGTGTCTAAATTTGCTTTGGCCGCTGATTGCTGCGCTTGAGCTGAACCAGGAGCATTGCCTAAAGGGCTCCCGCCACGTTTCTTCGCCATTATTTGTTCTCCTGTTCACGCCAAACGTTCAGAATATCGCGCAAGATCTGACTTGTAACTTCATAGCTGTTTTGTTGCGCGCTTTGGAAAGTTGCTTTGCTTTTCGGGTATTCACTTTTCGACATATCAAACACCGTCGAGAGTAGGGAAGACGACTGACGAACGGCCTCACTATGCTTAAACTCTTTTGAGTACAAGTAAGGAGAGAAGTTGTCGTACAGGTTGTTCATTAATTCGGTAGTGGTTGAGCTATCACGATGGTTAGTCAGTAAGATCTTCATGAAGTCGTAGCCTTCATGGTTGGCGTTCTCTAACAGGGCCCACACCTGAGGAATGTAGCTGAAGTAAGAGCAGGTAGCATCAATGTCGTTTTCGGTAATCGACAATGGGAAGACCACATTCGTTGCGGCAAAATACGCATTGAAGGTTGCATAACCTAGTGAAGGAGGGGTGTCGATAATAATGATATCAAACTCATCTTTTACACTATCGATGATGTCTTTAAGTAGTGAATAAGGTGAATTTAAGGTTTGACTGAATACTTGCTCATGAAACCAGCCTTCCATCGCTCGGTCACTTTGCGCGGCAGGCAAAATGCGCAGGTTTGGAATGGTAGTTTCAAGAAAGGCTTCAGAGATGACTTGATCAACGGTTTCGCCTTCATCGAGGTCGAACGTTTTCATCATCAAGTCACCAACAGACAAGTTACCTTCTTGCTCGGCTTCGGGCGCGTAGTACATCGATAGCGTGGCTTGGCCATCCATATCGATTAGACCAACACGATACTCTTGATGAAACTCGGTCGCTAAACCTGATGCGATAGTCGCGGCAGAAACGGTTTTACCAACACCGCCTTTTTGGTTCTGGATAACCATCACTTGCGCCTTTTGCTGCTCACTGCGTATGAACTTAGCGTCTTTACGTAGATTATCTGGTAGTAAGTTACGTACCTTGTACATTTCCGCGATATCGATCGACCATTGTGAGTCTTCATGACGACGGGGATCTATCGCAGCGGCGGTAACATACCGATCAAGCGTTTTTGCATCAATGCCAAGGTAGGCCGAGGCTTCTGCTCGGGTAAAGTTACGCAGCTCTTTGCGATGATTGGCCAGTAAACGTTGATTACGACGCTGAATGTAAGCGTCTGCACCGATTTTAAGCGCTTGAAATGTGTTTGTAGTGTTTTGATTATCCATTTCTGCCTCCGGGTAGGGATAAGAAATAGTATATACCTCAATTTTTGATGTTGGTATAAAAAATTGAGGTGTTTTCGATTTTAAATAAATGATTGTGACAGGTTGATAAAGGAGAGCGCTTAAATTACCTATTAATTACGAGTATTCATTTTTCAAATCCCTCTTAATAACTCCTGACTAACAATGAAAGTTGAGCTGAGTCGTACAACTTCGATGAAAAAAAAAGGAAGTTATTGATATGATTGAGAATGTAGCATTTACGAAAAAGACTAAGCGTTTTTGGCTAACGCTTGTGGGATCGGTTGTGTTTGTTACGCCAACGTTGATTCATGCGGCTGAAGACCAGGATTTAAAGGGAGCTGTGGATTATTATGTTTTTGGTTTAACGTCCAGTGAGAGCTTGCCGAACAAAGACAGCAGTGCGGCAGCTGGTATTGCACGGATTACATTGAATTGGCGAGCTTACCAAAAAGAGAGTGATACCGGAGCTTTGCAGCTGAGGGTTGATCATAAGCACGGTTATACAGAGAGTACGCCCTCTGAATTTGTCATGGAGAATGGCGGAGGGTTTGGTGTAATCCAACCAGCTTTTAGTGATATAGGTTTAAGGTTAACGAATCTTTATTGGACACAAACCTTTAATAAACAATCTACTGATATGATGGTTGGTTTTTTAGATGCAACTGATTATGTTGATACTTATCAGTTGGGTAACCCTTACTATGGTTTTTCTAACTTACAGTTTAGTACCGGTTCCGGTTCTATCCCAATCCCAGATGAATCAACATTCGGCGGCGTTCTACGCCATATGATGTCGGAAAACTATTATTTTTATGCAAGTTTCTCTGATGCAAAAGCTGATTCGACTAAGCCTTTCGATGGTGTTGAACAGTTCATCAATGATAATCAATATTTTAAGTCCCTAGAAATAGGTTGGGTGGAGTCGAAAGACGATTTTTATTTGAAGAATTCACACCTAACAGTTTGGCACAGTGATGGAAAAGAGAAAGCTAGCGAAAACTATGGCGCAAATTGGTCGTCCATATATAAAACCGGCTCATGGATACCATTTTTCAGAGCCGGTGTCGCGCAAGGACCTGAGGCTCTATACAAATCTTCGGTCGTGTTTGGTACTGGGTATGAGGCAGGACCTGGCATGCTAGGCATCGCCTTGGGTTGGGCTAAGCCCAACTCTGCTAATGTAGCTGATGACTCTTATAACTCTGAAATCTATTACCGAATGAACTGGGGTGCGCTCTCGTTAACTCCTAATGTTCAATATCTTTATTCTTTACCGAAGAACTCAGAAGCTGATGACAGTTGGATTATTGGTTTAAGAGGTAATCTTCACTTTAGTTTCTAGTCTCTCAAAGCTCTCCCGAGCTTGAAATTCGGAAGAGCTTTTCTTTAATATTGCCCTTATAAATAAATTAATTATTAATAATTAATTTATAAAAAATGCAAAAGTTATTTATTTTTATTTGAGTAGTTAATGACATTGTGGAAATCATGATTGCCAATAAAAAAAGAAGAGAAGGCGATTTCTCTCGAGATAAAATTCAGCAAAAATACAATGTGCTTGAAGGCGCTCGACAAAGAATTTGCTATCTTTTCGACAACTTTAACCATTTCTATGTCTCCTTCTCTGGAGGGAAAGACTCTGGCGTCCTTTTAAATCTGACTATTCAAGAAGCGAAAAAGCGTGGTCGATTACCTGTCGATGTACTCATCGTGGACTTTGAAGCTCAGTATCATGAAACTCATGCCTTCATTGAGCGCATGGTACTGGACGGAGAAATTAACCCCTATTGGGTTTGTTTACCGCTCAGCTTAAGGAATTCAATCTCACAGTTTCAACCTAAATGGCTTTGTTGGGATCCTGCTAAAGAAGCGCAATGGGTCAGGGACCGACCACCGCATAAAGGCGTGATTTCAAACCCGGATGTATTCCCTTTTTTCCAAAACGGGATGGAGTTTGAAGACTTTGTTTTTAAGTTTGCTCATTGGTACCAAAAGGAAAGGGGTGAGCCAATCGCTGTGTTAATCGGTATACGTGCTGATGAGTCTTTACATCGCTTCAATACCATTAAAAATAGGTCCAAAAAAAAATTTTCAGATAAATATTGGACGACTAAAATGCAGCCAGATGTGTATATGGCTTATCCCTTATACGATTGGAAAACTAAAGATATTTGGGTTGCGAATTACCGCTTTAGTTGGGATTACAACCGTATTTACGACTTAATGCATAAGGCCGGCGTCCCTCTTTCACAGCAGCGGCTTTGCCAACCTTTTGGAGATGAGCAAAGAAAAGGGCTGTGGCTATATCAAATATTAGAACCTGATACCTGGCAAAAATTAGTTGCCAGAGTAGAAGGATGTAACTTTGGTGCTCGATACTCAAAAAGTCAGGGGCGTATCCTTGGTTATTATCGCTTTGAATTACCACCGGGGCTTAGCTACCGGCAATACAGTAAATACCTTCTGAAAACCATGCCGCCACATGTAGAAAAACATTACCGAGACCGAATTTTTAAGTTCTTACAGTGGTGGCGTAAAAACGGTCCTCAAAAAGGAGTGACCTGCATCCCTGATTACGCAGAGAGTAAATTGGAATCTAGGAAGCAAGTTCCTAGTTGGAGAAGAATTTGTAAAGTACTGATTAAAAATGACTATTGGTGCCGAGGACTCTCTTTTGGGTACAACAAGTCCTTAGCAAAACAATACCATGCCCTCTATGGAGAAGAAGAGTGATACGAATGGAAAGTGAACCTACTCTAGCTTATCAGCATCGCACCAAGAAGCCGTTGAAATCTATCAATAACACGGACAAACAAGTCATTGATAAGGTCGCAATTTACAATAAAGCAGCCAAAGTACTCATCGAGCTTATTCCTGATTTACCGCCAGCTTGTCATGTTGAAATGATCCCACTTGATGAAATAGAAGCTAATCAATACAACCCAAATAAAATGGCGCCTCCAGAAAGCAAACTCCTAAAAACGTCGATGGAGAAAAATGGTTTAACTATGCCTATTTTGGTTAATCGTTTGAATGCTTCGGTCAAAAAATACGTTGTCATCGATGGGTTTCATCGTTATCAATTATTATTGAACCACCCAGATCTGCAAACCCTAACGGGGTACATCCCCGCGGTGGTCCTTAATTTGCCTGAAGAAAATTGCATATCGACTTCTGTTCGCCATAACCTGGCGCGTGGCTCACACCAAGTTGAACTGATTGCAGATCTGATTATTCAACTCAAAGAGATGGGATGGGCAAATCATAAAATTTGTTACGAATTGGGAATGGATAAAGATGAAGTTCTACGATTACAACAAGTCACAGGCCTCGCTGCTGCCTTTAAAGATCAAGAATTTTCACAGTCCTGGGAGTAATTGATTTTTTAGCAATCACGCCGTAAACCCTCGCCAGCTCTGAGGGCGGGGAGATAAGGCGAAAGTGCGATAGCACTTTAAGATAGACAGCCCGAAGCAGTTGATATAAGACTGTTCATGAATACAGTTAAGGATTTTGAGTGTTAAGAGCAACTAAGGCACGCATTTACCCAACGTAAGAGCAATCTGAGTTTTTAATAGCTCAGTTTGGCGTTGTGCGTTTTGCGAACCACAAAGCTCTACATTTAAAGTCGCATATGTACCGCAAGCTTCCGAAAATGAAACCTGTAGAGGCGAACATTCACCGTGAAATTGTAGGTAAAGTTAAAAGTATTACTGTCAGATTGAGTAAAACAGGTAAGTTCTACGCATCTATCCTTGTTGATGATGGAGTGGAAGCGCCTAGTTTGCTTCATACAGTGAGTAAGGTGACAGGTATTGATCTTGGTCTGTCTCACTTTACTATTGAATCGAACGGCAGAAAGACAGTTAACCCCAGATTTATAAAGCGTGCTGAGAAGAACCTCAGACGTAAGCAGAAGTAGTTATCTCGTAAAGCTAGATTGCTATTAGCTAAATGCGATGAAAAAGTCGCTAACGCTCGCGCTGATTTTCAACACAAACTCTCTCGAACTCTCGTAGACAAAAACCACGCTGACCCCCCAAAAGATAGACGTTATTCTGTTAAGTGTAAGTGGTCAACATTTCGGACACTGATTTAAGCCTATTTTCGGCATTTACTGGCGACAGCCCATGAGTTGCGTGCTGAGGCCGAGGCCGATTGTAGTAACTCATCAAGTAATAGCTCATATCTTTCCTTGCCTGAAATTGTGGCATCAGGCTTATCTGATAAAGACCATTCCACAACGCGTCGGCTTAAGTAGGTCTACTTTGAACCAGACCCAATCTAAGTAAGATCATCGCGTCTAGCCTCTCCAATTTTGCATGTTTATATCTATGCGAACCTGGCTGATTACTCATTAACCAGCTTCACGCATTCTCTGACGAACCTTAAATCCCCCCGATTTTGACACCTTCTGCACTCAACATCGAAACAATATTTTTTAGTTAGGTTAAATAGGTAGA
Source organism: Vibrio sp. 1F169 (assembly GCF_041439605.1). NCBI lineage: Bacteria > Pseudomonadati > Pseudomonadota > Gammaproteobacteria > Vibrionales > Vibrionaceae > Vibrio > Vibrio sp. 1F169. Next base: position 25,145 of record NZ_JBGOOI010000050.1, read on the forward strand.
AATATTAGGCTAATTTAGAATTTAATTAATATGTCATTCCTAAAATTAAGTTCTAGATTCTAGGTTCTAGCGCTTTTTTGTGCCTCCCTAGCTTGTAAGGGGAGCAGTCTAATAAGAGCAATTGAACTAACGAAAGAAAGGTATTTATTTATGTCTAGTATGAAACAGGTAAGGAGCACAACCCCGCCTTCAATGATTGGAGGAGCCTGTATTGTCGCGTGCATTTGCGTCGGCGCTGGTATGCTTGGACTTCCCGCTGCAGGGGCTGGGGTCTGGACCATCGGGGCTTTAATGGCTTTGCTCTTCACTATGCTCATTATGACAACCAGTGGTTGTCTGTTACTCGAAGTTTTAAAAGATTATCCATACAGGTCGTCTTTTTCTTCCATCACAAAAGATTTGTTAGGAAAAGAGGTTAATTTTTTTAATAACTTAATGATCTACTTTGTGGGAGGGATTTTACTGTACGCTTACATCACTTCATCTGGACTGATCATTAAGGAGTACTTTGGCCTTTCCCCTAAACTAGCTTCTATCCTTTTTGTGCTTATCTTTTCTGGACTAGTTTGGCATTCAACAAAAACAGTTGACCGCATTTCCATGGTGTTGATGCTATTTATGATTATCAGCTTTATTTTTGGGACTGCTGGCCTTTGGTTTAATGTTAATCTTGTTACTTTGTTGGATACTGCTCACTTAAAGTTTGAGTATGCGCAATACGTATGGGGGTTTTTCCCTATTGCTTTAACTTCATTTGGATACCAGCACAGCGTCTCCACTCTGCGAGACTACTACCTTGATGAAAGGCTCGCACAAAGGGCGATTGTAGGCGGAACGCTCATGGCGTTCTTTATCTACACCATTTGGCTATTAAGTATCTATGGTAATTTACCAAGAATTAGCTTCGGCCCTATAATTGCAGAAGGTGGAAATATAGACATCTTACTCATCAGCTTAAAAGCAGTGTTGGCTGAAGAAACCCTATCAAATGTCATTAGTGCTTTTTCAGCGGCGGCCATTTTGTCGAGTTTTATTGGGGTAGGGTTGGGTGTGTTTGATTTTTTGGCCGATCTTTTTCAATTTGATGCTACCTCCAAAGGAAGAACCAAGACCTGGGCGGTTACATTTATTCCGCCTCTTATTTTTTCTCTTCTTTTTCCTTTTGGTTTTCTTAGCGCAATTGGTTATGCAGCGTCTGCCGCTGCGATTTGGGCATGTATCGTACCGGCATTGTTAGTAAGGAAATCGAGACTACAAAGACCAGCGTTTAACAACCTTGAAGAGAGTGAAGAAGATCAGAAAAAATCGAAGGCTTACCAAGTGCCTGGAGGAGAGTTGGTGTTGGTTGGTGTGTTTATCTACGGTGTGAGCATCATCGTTATCAACGTACTAGTCCTGTTCGAAGCGCTGCCCGTTTTTGACGGCGTCTAGCCTTATTAATTTTAAAATTACCCACCCAAAAGATTCAAATCACGGTCAAGGACGAGCAACCCGAGCGCTGAGGGGCGTGGTTATTTGCCGATCGAGCCCTATTAGGACGGTTTTAAAATAAACTCTAGCGGCAAAATCTTGGGTTCCGAGTAAATTTAAATAAAGTAAGCATGAACAAGAAGGATTAGTGATGAAAGTGAGTGTCTATATCGATCAAGTGTTGTTCAAACAAGCACTCAGAGCCGCCAAAAGCTCTGGACTGACCCCGTCCCAAACCATTGCCCATTGGGCGGCAATGGGTCAATTCATGGAAACCAAATCCCTCGGATCGCTGAGGCTCATACAGAGTGGCCCTAGAAAGAAGTAAATTTCCAGCCCGTTTTCATCGCTCTGGCGAAACCTTGGAGCCCCAGTAAACATCGTTAATAAAGACATTGAAAAGCCGAGCCAGCCCTCGGCCTTTCGATAGCGTTGCCGACGGAACTTGAATGTTCCGTACACAGATGGCCAGAGAAGAATGGCTCTTATGGATGTTTGAAATTCTTGAGAACCAAGTGATAGACAGAAACTCTGAAGCGCCGGCGGATTGCGTGGTGATTTCTGGCGCAATTTTACTCGACGTCCAAAAGAAATGAAGCGTTGGGAAGTATGAATAGAACTCCCCATGCTCCTTGGTGAGCGCAGTTAATTCGGGGACGGTTAGCTTTGCTAAATCCTTGCAATAACGGTCATATTGTCTACCAACACTGTCATTTTTCTCGCACCATCTTGTTGTCGAAAATTTGCATAATGTCCGTCCATCGGGGCATTCTACTCTAGCGCTTGAATGCTTTTTGCGTAAGACCGCACCACATTATATTTCATCTCATTAACGGTATAATTGAGTTTTTTAAAATCCAAACTTGGGGAAGAACTAAAATACTTACCGTTTGTGTCGCCAAGTTAAGCCTTCTATCACTTTAAGCAATCGCTTTTCGTATTGTTCCGCTCCGTCTCATTAAGTGAGCAACACATTTTCAGCGGTGGTGTTCGTGATAGTTAATAACGGGCTGATGAGCCTCTGGGCCTCAACAGAAAACGTCACTTTGCCTTGTTTTATAACGATAATTTTTCCCGTCTCAGCCGTATAGCCGTGGGGTCGTTCATTAAGGTAAACTGATCACGGTCGAGTACTTCAAGAGCGTCTTGAGACGTTTTTAGTTCAACGGTTAGTTCAGCTGAACTAAAGATGCACACCTTTAGCTTGGTAAAAAACACGGCAAGGATTAACCACGAATTCACGAGAATTGAGGTGTTTAAGATCAGGAGGAAGACGCCCAGACTCGGGAAATTAGCTGAGGCGTTCGACTCTTTCGAAGATGTTTTGAACGAGTTGTTTGGCAGCGAGCAGGTTTTCAAGGGCAATGTATTCCGCGAATTATTGAGAGTCGATAACGCGGGCTCACTCCAAATCCCTTCAGCCATTTTGACATTTTTCCTTGCTTCATCAGGACCCAGTGCTTTGCCTTTGAGATTGCGAGTTCACCGCCAGCAAGCCCTTCGAGAATAGCCAAACGGTTTTGCATAAACTGGTGTCCACATCAACCAGATACGTAGAGGGGGTCCCATGTTCGGTGAACAGCACTGGCTAGGTCTGTGAGGGTTTTGGTCGCTTGACGCTTAAGGGAAGTAACAAGCTCGACTTTCATGAGAAGGACTCCAACAGAAGACTCAAGTGATACTATTGAATCACTTGAGTCTAGTAAGTTTAGTGGAGAGAAATGCAAAGCGTTGGGAGTTACACTAAACAGTTTGTTATGCCTTTAATTGATAGGTCGCCTTTGAGGTGTATTCTGCCACACCTAAAATGCTAAAAACCCCGCCTATTGTTGTAAAATTGCACGCCCCTTCTTTTGCACAAGCAGAGAGGTTTTTATTAAACCAAGCTCTCGTAAAATAACCCGATTCTTTTAAATGTACGTAAGCGAACTGGAATTCAGAGAGAGTCACTCCTTTTTCATAGAAAGACGCTTTTTTAGAATGAGAGGGAATACGATAGATTAACGCCTCTTCACCTCTTCGTATGCCGAGACCTTTGATTACAAAGTCAGTTTTCATTTCTGGTTTTTGAATAACTCGACCTACTTCTTTAGCCAGTTCTCGGATGACCTTTTCCATTTTTCCTCCTGAGGTATAGATGGCCTTGTTAGGTGTCTTATTTTCGATGTTTTAGTAGTTCTACAACATGCTCTTTAATTTTGCTATCGCAAGGAAGTTGAGCACAGTACCTTCTTGAAACCAATAGAAGGTACTATCTAAGTTTGATTTTAAGGAATCAATTTGCTCAGTAGTTAAGCGTACCAAATATGCTCTCATTCGGATTTTTCGCGCTGTTGATGACAATTACGACATAGGCACCCTGGAGCTAAAAAATTACGAAACGTTAACGGCTAAGGTGCGACAGCAACGGCCTCTATCTCAATCATGGCATTGAGAGGGAGTTTTGACACTTCGATACAGGTTCTTGCGGGAAAATAATTGGCACCATGTTTAATGAAAAAATCATTATAAATTTCATTCACAATTGAAAAGCTCACCATATCGGTAAGATAAACGGTTGTTTTCACTACGTCTGACACATCAGTATTCGCATGTAGCAAAATGGCTCTCATGTTCTCTAGGCATTGAGTCGTTTGTTTTTCAAGGCAGGATTTAACCATCAAGCCTGATTGTGAGTGAAGCGGTAGCTGTCCGGAAGTGAAAATTAGCCCTCCAGAAATCACCCCTTGAGAGTATGGGCCAATAGCTTTAGGGGCTGACTGAGTTTCAATTATTTTTCGCATATTATTTAACCATAGGTTTTTGATGAATCAACAAAGCTATAGGATTGGGTAAAAAAACACTTATTATTTAACTATAATTAAAAATGAGATTTGAAGGGAACGGAGAAGCTAGGCAAGACAATTGCTTGCTTAGACCACTCACTAACTTTTAAATATCCTTTCCTTACTCCCTCTTGGCAGCACTGTTTTCATTGTGAAAATCGCGTAGCGTTCATTTCACTTTTATGATGGAGGAGAAAAGTGGCTGACAACCAAAGCACGCTAAAACTCAACCAAGTGAATTTAAAATAAAGGCGTAAAGTAGACCGCCCCGTATAAACCTTACCTCTCCTTAAACCCTCTACGCTGATAATCAATAAATAGTGAAAAAATCACTAGATACCCCACTTGCAACGCAATAATACTAATATCAACCGCCTCCCAAGGGTTAAAGTGAAGCTGAGTGCTTAAATAATAGACAAGATCATAAAGTAAAATAAACAGGTTATGGCAAGCATGAATGACAATGACTACTCCTAGGCGGCGATATCGCTCAAAGACCCAACATAGAAACGCCCCAGACATAAATGCGTCCAGCGCCCACTGGTGTATTGAAGCAAATATTAAGCTTGAGAGTAATGCGGCGTTAGTAACCCCAAAAATGGACCTGAAAATAACAAACAACAAATAACGAAACAGGAGCTCCTCTATCACGGGAGAAATGAGCACACCGTCTAGAGCGCTTCGCAACACACTCGACCAATCAATTACTCCATCAGAGGCCGAAAATAAAGGGGTAAAATTGTAGGATTGGGCCTGCCAAGATCCCGGGGAAAACCAATCAAAAATAATATATTGAAGATAATTTGATACGGAATTTAATGAAATCACCCCAATCAATATCAACGCGCCTTCACCCCATGTACATACGTTTCTGGGCCAAGAGGTTAAGTACTGCTTCCAATGCTTATCTCGCCGAGCACTAACAAATAGCACGAAAAAAGCGATAACAGGTAGAAAATAGTAGGCGAAAGCAGAGTAGAGTGCTCGATCCAAAGTCGGATTTAATGCCCACTCTCGGGTAATGCTCAGGTAGTAATCAAGCAGGACATAACTTGGAAAGAAATAGCCTATGTAAACCACCACCACAGCTGAAATCACTAACCGCATCGTAAACTCCAAAAAATTAATAACCATAAGGCAGTTCTTGCCGCTTTTATCATGTTGGTCGTTTAAGCTCACTTCGCGAACGTGCTGCGCTGGTAAGGCTCACTATAACGAGCCCTTTGCAAGAGAGGTGCACTCTATCAAGCGAATCTGGGAGCTAGCTTTTAATCCCACGGCCTAGGGTTACCCCCCAAAATTTTCCAACCTTATGAAGAGTAATTAATAATTTCATAGTTAAATTCCCCCTCTATTTAACTGGAGAGCGAAACCAATGTTTTAGGTTTTAAAGGAGTTATCTTCCCAAATAAATTGAATGGAATGTTAAAGTTTTTTCTATGGTTTAATTATTTAATTATAGGTAATTAAATAAAAATTTAATTTTTTGAATCGGTCATTGAAGCAGCCCAATTCATGGATGTGGGTAAGTCTACGTGGGTTCGCCAACTAAAAGCAAAACGCCAGGAAAAACTCCGAAAGTCTCACTTAGGACGCCTGAACATTTAGGTTGGCTCATTTGTCCGGATTATACTTGTATCAGCCTCAGAGCAAAGCAAGTCGAGGTCTCATTCAAGACAAAAACGTGCGTAGAGATAAGTGCTCCCGATCTTACTCAAACAAATACGGGGAGCTGGAGGCGGTGCTTATGACGCGAGATTGCGCCGCTTTCTTGGAACGTGGTCACCCTAGAGCTATTGATTCTAGTTGCTATGAAGACTGGGATGAAAAAAGGGGCGAGGTTGGGAAGACATCAAAACTATACAAAGAACCCCCTACTTTAGTCGGTGGTTTAGGGCTAGAATCACAAGCGCGAGGGTTCAACCGTGAAGGGTCTGAGACGCAGGGGGCGTAAAACTCGTTGTCTGGCATACTGGTTCCTTCGCTGCCATTTTTGAGTCTTACACTCAAACCAGGACCTCGATTCGTCCCTGACCAGTAATTTATCCTGAGCGCCTAGACTCGCACGATAAACATATTACCGTATGTATTAAATAACCCTTTTAACTCCTTTTTTTTGTAAAACCAATATTTTCTCCGCCGAGGCTATTTAGGAATATTTTTGATGGTGAGTTGATAAACATCTTCCTACTCCCAGTATCGAAGCTCTCAAGACATGAAGATCCAGTAACTCTACATGTGAACACATTCACGTCGATTGTGTGAGTGGTGATGCCTCCATCTTCAGCTGTCGTGACTGTCGTGCTGCCAACCGCAACCCCTGACAACCAGCCAGTAGGTGTCATCGTTGCCGTGCTCAGCTCATTCGACGTCCACGTCAAGGAATCGCTTACATCGTATGAAGTGTTATCGCTGTATGTTGCCGTCGCCATTAATGACCTTCCACAACGGAATTTATGAGGGGGTGACCGCAAGCGAGGTGAGGACCGCAGCGGTAAGCAATGGCTCTTCGGGAGCGAGAACTATTGCTGATCTGGTGATAAATCAAGGCGTAGCTCTGAGCCGTTATCTAGCAACAAAGCTAATGAAAACGCTTGGTTCGATTAGCTGTCAATTACCGAGACATCAGTATAGGAAAGCCTAAAGGGGCTACATTCCACAGCGAGCAAGATAGTCACTAGATGAGTAGAAAATATCGTCAGTTACTGTGGCGTTTTCAGATAAAACAAAGTTTATCTCGACGAGGAAATTGCTGGGAGAATGCTCCAATGGAACGTTTCTTTAGAAGCTTAAAGACGGAGTGGATCCCAACAGTAGGTTATCGTAGCTTTTCTGAGGCTCAACAATAAATTATCCAATACATCATTGGCTATTACAGCCAATTGAGGCCACATCACTATAATGGTGGCCTCACACCTAATGAATCAGAGAGATTGTCTTGGGTACCCTCTAAAACCGTGGCCAATTTCAGTTGACCACTACACATAGCAAAAAATTATAAGCAACCTACTTTTGTAGGTTTGATACTAGGATGAATAACTGTCCCATTAGTATGGGCTAGAGACACTGGTTCAGTTTCTAGAACTGTGCACTTAGGTCCTAAGCGCTTATATATTTTAGGATGCATCTGAGAGAGAATCGAGGTAAAACTTTTATAGTCAGGACTTTCTAAATGCACCGCGCGACAAGTTCCAATAGGAAAGTACGTATGTATTGCCTCAGGGGCTAAAGCCGAATCCTCATAGATGTCACTTAGCTTTACTTTTACCGGGTTCAACTCACATCCCTCAAACGTCCCATTTTTCTTGTACCTATAGTCACTAGGCTTCTCTGTTAAAGGATTAAAAGTATGGCCATAGTAAGAGTCTGTACAATTTCCTCCAATATACTTGTTGTCCTTGTCATAAAGACATAAGCGCGTACGCATGATTAAGCTGTTGTAGCAAGACGGGACTCTAAGATTTCTTACGGTGGTTTTCTTGCCTATTGGTATGAAACCACCTCTGGACCCCTGACAAGTTGCGCTCGTTCCACCGGAATCAAAATATTGATAACCCAACTTCCCACCTCTCAGAGAATCTAAAATGAGGTCATCAAGATAGGTGAGCTCCCGAGTATCTTTCTCTCTAAGTATAGGGTAGAGAAATGCTTGATCACTCAATTGTGGTCCCTCATAAAATGTCACGTAACTATTTGATAAATCGATCGCTCTAGCATTAAAGGAGAGAAAAAAACAACTCAAATAGAACAGTATTCTTGTCCTTGTGTACATATATTACTACCTTTGATTAAAATCAGTTAAACGAGGCTCCACCTAACTCTTAATGCAGACCGAATACTAATAAATTAACTATCAATTATGTTTTCCTTACAAGTGAGTCCAATCGAGTATTGAGAATGACATTTCTTTGATTTTACTAGTCTTTTAAATCAAAAATTTTGCGATTAGGTGGTGGGTTGGCATTAATTGAAGCGATAGCAAGATAAGAAAGTTTAGATTATTGTTATTTTTAGCCTGTATTTTGGGGGTGACAGGACCCCTGTAAAAGAGAAATTTGATATTAATGTAAATACAGTGTGGTTAAATCTACACCCCAACCCCTGCAATCGTGGGTCGGCTGACATTTTGGATTGATGAAAAAGTGATCCAACAATGGCAACGGACCAAGCAAGGTGATCGTGGAAGACCTCGTTTGTTTAGCTAATCACTTTACCGGAGCAAAAGGTAGCCTCATCACCCCTCTAGAATTGTCTGAGGCTGGCTTTGAGATGAAGAACGTCCTATTTCGAAGGCGTGGCCAGAACGCTTGCGCTTCCTCACTCCTTTCACTGACTTTAATTAAGTTCGAGTAAAGGCTTATTGTCTTATGTGCCTATTTCCCTTTCGACTCACATCATTTGATGGGCTCACAGGCTGTTAACCGTGATCGTTCTGAACCCCAATGACAAGGGTATATGAACGCTTCGCGCCCTTGTCCTTGAGAACCAAGAACGTTTGCCGGACAGCCAAGCGGCTCCATAAAAGTGATACTCAAACAGAAAGGAAACTCCTCATGGTACAACGACACTCAAGCCTAACTCTCTCTAAATCAAAGTTCAGCGACCAGCGTTTCGCCGCTGGGCACGAAAGCTCACCAAAAAATGATGTCTCTAGATCTTTGGCGGTCTTGAAGTTGCGCTATCAAGTCAAAAAGTGTCGTGATGAGGCGAAAAGAAAGTCTGATTGGGTTTCCAAAATCCAGCGTTTAAAAATGTTCAGTCGTCGTCAGTCGCCAGAGCAACAGGCTGATATCGCGTCGTTAAAAGGCCAAGGGTTCGTTGAAGCTATCAAGCAGCAGTTTCCGCAATTGGTGTCGCGTCGTTTTGCTTTCCATGAAATCCGTGACTTTTTCATTGAATTAAATGGCGCTGGCTTTGGTGAATGGTTTCTTCACGAGCGAGCGGATCACATTATTCTGTACACCACTTACGGGTCTGTGTTTCCAGCGTTGCGATTCGTGCAAACGGAGGAGGGGACGTTTAAGTGCTCAGGGTTTTGTTTTGATGTGCGTTTTGGCGTTTAGAGGGTCACATGAAAATACGTTCTACGGTTTCCTCTGACATATCCAGGCACGTGATTTGGGTGAATTCAATCGACTTCTTAATACTAAAGGCACCGGGGGGAGGGGTGAGTATCAGAGTGTGTGACTGTGCTACCACCATTAAACAAATGCGAGAAGACGACGCCTATGCGAAGAAAACGGAAAAGACGACAGAAACAACCTCCGAGCATCGCGCGTCGGCCAAAGGTTTACTCTCTTGTCTGTATAACGATTAAGGTCGGCTGATGCGCGACGGCATCAAACCCTCATAAGGTAAGGCCATCAATAGGTCTGAATTTTGTTTCGATATTCCAGTCGTTTTCGGCATTCAATCGGTTCGGGTTTGTTATACGAGCAACGCTTTTGCTCTTTGTGAGCACCAGGCGATTATGCGTATTGTAACTACCAAGCAACTTTGTCTTGGAGTGGTGATTTTTTCAAAACTTACTGAATCCTAAAAAGGACATCAAGCCACTACTTGCAGTTGCCAAGAAATCGCGTAAATACCACTGGTTGAAGCAAGATGATTCAACCGTCTTGCAGCAATCTGTACTCAATCGTCACCAAGCCTTTGATAACTTCTTTAATCCGAAGTTGAAAGCCAAGTACCCACATTCAAACGTAGACACGGTAAGCAATCGAGCTATCACTGTGTTGGTGTAAAAGTCTTTGATGGTGCATCAAACTCCCGAAAATAAAGCCTGTAGAGGCGAATAATCACCGTGAGATTGTAGGCAAGGTTAAGAGCATTACGTTAAGCAAGGTAACTGGTATTGATCTAGGTCTATTTCATTTTGCTATTGAATCGAACGGTAGAAAGACAGCTAACCCAAGATTTGTAAAACGTGCTGAGAAGAATCTCAGACGAAAGCAGCGTCAGCTATCTAGAAAAGCAAAAGGCAGTGCCAATCGAGCAAAAACTAGATTGCTCGTTGCCAAATGCCACGAAAAAGTGGCTAACGCTCGTGCTGATTTTCAACATAAGCTTTCTCGAACTCTCGTTGACGAAAACCAAGCGGTGATAATTGAGACATTGAAATCAACAAACATGATGAAAAGCCGCAAACTGGCGAAACACATAGCGGACGCCTCATGGCATAGTTTTGTCTTTAAGTTGGAGTACAAACTAAAAGAGCAAGGCAAATATCTAGTTAAACTAAATCAGTGGGACGCAAGCTCTAAACGTGCTGTTGTTGCGGGGCTTTGTTGCGTAATTCAATGGAACTAAATCAAGAACCTACGATCTGATCAGCT
>NZ_JBGOOI010000051.1:0-35200 GCF_041439605.1 Vibrio sp. 1F169
ACAACGGTATGCTAAGAACAAAAATGCCGTTCACTCTTAAGTGAACGGCATTACCCAAATAGAGGCTGCTTTTTTTGTTCTTGTCTACAGGCTCTGATCTGAGCGCTGAGCAAGAGTATCTCGTGAGTCAAAAGTTTACTCTGCAGCTTTTTTTTCTTTAGTTTCAATACCAGCTTCTTCTGCTTCAACCGCTGTCTCTACTGAACCCTCAGCTTGCTCTAGAGCGGCTTTCGCTTGTTCTTCAGCTTCCATTTTTGCGCGGTCAGCTTTAGAAATATAGCGAGGCTTGTTGCTACCATGCAGTTTAGAATTCGCCTGTTTCTGTCTTTTCTTTAGAATTTGATTGATTTTTTTCTTACGGTTCATTGCTGCATAGCCTTGTATTTAGTTTATGCGGTGGAGGATAATCATTTTAGATCTAGAACTCAACCTGTACGGTCTCTCATTAGGTAATTAATCATGTTCCAACATAACAACATTCTACAAGGCGAGCTCGCAACGGAGTACAAAACTGTTATTGCGATGGTGCACATCTACTGCAAAGATCACCATGGTGCGGTTCGTCAGAATAACCTGTTATGTGAAGAGTGTGAGCAACTGTTGCGTTATGCAGAGACTCGACTCGATAGGTGCCCTTATGGCGAAGCAAAGCCGACCTGTAACAAGTGTCCGATTCATTGTTATAAGCCTGATCCTAAAGAGCAGATGCGTTTAGTGATGCGCTATGCAGGGCCAAGAATGCTACTTAAGCATCCGATTTTAGCAATACGACATTTGATTCATGAGAAACGTAAAGTGCCAGAGAAGCCACTGCCGAATGTGTCTAATCGCCATATCCGAATGAACAAGAAGTAACTGGTGCTTTAAAGTGGTCGCAGAAGAAACGAAAAGGTCTGATTGCTCAGACCTTTTGTGTTTCTGCTAACTGCCTTATCAGAAGGCAGTCTTGTAGAAAGAATACTTTATGTATAAAGCTATACCGCTTGAGGCTCGTCGTAGGTCACTGTGAGATTGTTGATCCAGCGTCGGCTCAAGTAGCGGTGCGAGCATATTGCCAGTTTCACCACTTCTTCTACCAACATCAGACCATAGATGTATTTGAAATCCCATCCAGCGACAAACGCGCCGTAAACACACACTGGAATGCCCACCATCCACATCGCGATGAAATCCATTCGCAAGCAAAAAGCGTTATCACCACCAGCACGAATAATACCGTTAATGATCACCATGTTGAGCATACGAATCACCACTGCAAAACACATGATCATCATCGCTGGCGAAGCAAGCGGGTACAATGCATCTGTAGAAAGGTTTAACCATGATAGTACATGCTCTTTACCCATAAACAGTAGCAAGCCAACGACAGCGCCAAAGCCAACGACGGCTTTAATGAATGTTAGACCCATGCTCATAGCATCATCAAATTCATCACGGCCCAGCGAATGGCCAAGCAATACTGAACACGCTACGGAGATACCAAAGAAGATCGAGTAACACAGCGATTCGAACGGCGCGAGCATCGAGAACACCGCAAGCTCTGTCGTGCCCATGTGACCAAAGATCATTTGATATGCCATTGTGCCCATTGCCCACAACACGGCATTCATCGTTAGCGGCAACGCAATACGACGGTAAGAAAGCCACAGTGATGGACGGTGTGGTGAGCTTGGGGTGGTTAGCAGCCAGTGTTTACGCACACGCATGTAGCTATACATTAAGCCCACTTGAATCAATCGCGCTAAGGTTGTCGCCAATGCCGCACCCGCCACGCCCATTGCTGGAATGCCGAAAGCCCCTTTAATTAGAACGAAGTTAAGCGCAATGTTGAGTGCAATAGTAATACCACCTAACAATAGTGGTGTTACGGTGTCACCTGATGAGCGCATGCTTGCTTCTACCACTACAACAATGTGAGTTAGAAGTAGAACAGGGAACCCATACCATAGGTAAGTCGCTCCAAGCTCAATCACGGTTTGATCGCTAGTTTGCAACATCATTAAAAACTGAGAACCAAGAGTGATGATTGCTGTAACAGGCAGCAGAACTTTTAAACCAAACACCATCGCGATAGATGACACGGTACGTGCACTTTTTCGGTCATTCTTTCCCCAGTATTGAGCAACTAATGTACCGTTTGCTGAGGCCAACCCTGCCATAATCATAATCGCAACGAAGTGCCATTTTGATGCGATTCCCACAGCGGCTGCTGCTTCCATACCAAAATCACTGACCATCAAGACGTCAGCAAGGGCAAGAATAGCAACCAGCGCACTTTGCAAAGCAACAGGCAAACCAAGTTTAACGATACGAGGTAATATGCTCTCTGGCTTGTTATTCATAGATGAGTTAGGGTTGATGTTAGTTGTCATAAGCTCTCCGATTTATGGCAGAACTATAGTGATTTGAGGGAAGTAACAACATGTTTAAAAAACAACAAAACCTGTGCGAATCCGTCATTGATACCATGGAGCCTAAATCAACGTGGCAAGATGATGTTTTTCTCGCGGAACATTGCAAAGAACGTTTTTTGACCGTTGAAGATATCCCAGAGATGAAAAGCTTTGGTGTATATATGGGCGGTATGGCAAAACTATACGACGGTTATTGGGTTGAGCGAGAATCCGTTAATGTTCATACGTTGATTTTCACTATGGAAGGTGGCGGCATTCTAACAACCACAACATCAGTACAAGCGATTACACCGTTTACGCTGGTGGTTCTTCCTGCCGGAACCCCATTTCGTTTTGAACTCGACCCGCAATATAACTATTGGAAAATGGCGTGGATGTTGACTCCCGATACTGAGCAGTGGCAGCACATCGCAAGTCTAGGTCAGGGGATTGTGCCGTTCGGAGAGTGTGAACAGGTTTGGTCACTAATGAACTTGGTTTACTTTGAGATAGGGGGCCGAGCCAGTTACCGTAAGTTACTCTTGAGTGAAATAGTCCGAACGTTGACGGGGTTTGAACCCAAATCAACAAGCACCACCGCTCGTGTTCAAGCGCTCTATAATGAGATTGAAAGTAGTCTGCATCAACCATGGACAGTAGCTGGTATGGCTCAAAGGGTGTTTATCAGCGAAGAGCAGCTTAATCGAGTTACCAAAACGCTCTTCGACCTATCACCACGCAGCAAGTTGATTCAACTAAGAATGGATAAAGCGACCAGTTTGTTAAAATACCAAGATTGGTCGGTGTCGATGATTGCCAACCGCTTGGGTTACAAAGATCCTTATAACTTCTCACATCGCTTTAAAAAGCATTTTGGTTTATCTCCAAGCCAATACCGTAAAAGCCATCGACTTCCCGGGTAGAGTTGGTAGTCCACTAAAAATTCGTTTCTTAGAACAATTCCACAAGATCAATTTTGCAGTAAATGTACGGTATTAAGTGATCTATCAATTTAGTATTTTTGTACCATTCGATAATATTGGAAATATCTTAAAAGACGACTGCTTATGAAACGTGAGGAATCCATACAAAAAATAGCGGATCACGTAGACGATTTTAAACTTCCGTCTAAGTGGGTTCTAAATAAAAAAGAGTTTCAATCTGATACGAGGATCGTCCGAAAGCAGGAGTGTGGCTCGATAATAGGGACGCTTTCAGAGCCTCATCGTAAGGTTCTTTTTTACTTGTATCAAAATAAAGGACATGTGATCAGTAAGCGAGTTTTGAAGCGTGTAGGTTGGGCGGGTAAAGCCGTGACATCAGCTTCAGTATTGGTTGCTATCTACGAGATAAGAAGGATCTTAGACTGTCGTTGTATAAAAACGGTTTCCAACGAAGGTTATGTACTGGAGGATTAATTACCCTTTATTGATATCCTGTTCATATATTAATAATAAAAATTTAATCTCTTTACCGTATACGCTGCTTTCATTATCTTCGATTTTAAACGTCCACTTATAAGCGACGTTATACAAAAATGACTGAATTTAACTTTGTTGCTGGCTATATCGTAAGGGAACTGTATAAAAATGGACGCCTATCCTGTAATAGATACTCACCACTCTGAACACAACGTAATACTTGAACTCAACGGAAAAATAGTTGAACTCGACACCAAACTTATTCGCAATGTTGAAAATGGCTATGTTCTCGCTACCATGCCTTTAGCGTATCGTAAGATCATTCTGTTTATGAATCAAAACCGAGGGAAATTGTTCAGTGTCGGGCAATTGAAGAAGATTGGCTGGGAGAATGGGTCTGTCACTAACTCGTCAGTGATTGTTGCGATATCTGAGATCAGATCACTATTTGGGGATGGCCTAATCGTTACCATTACTGGTGAAGGCTACATATTTCAGCCTTAACCTGAAGAGCACCTCGATTGTTATTATTGATGCTTTTTGTTGACGTTTGCTCAGAAGTCATCAAACAAAAAGAGCTCTTCGTTAGACGGAAAGTCATAACTAAGAGCTCTAGAGGTAACTATCCTACCTGAGGAGGATAGTTGCCATTCGAACTTACTCGCCTGCAATCTGTAGAGGAGAGCGTTTTAAGCTAGCAATCAACATGTAGATCGTTGTAGCGAGTAGAGACGCGAACAGGTAAGTGAATAATCCCGCTTGTGAATCCATAAAGCTATCTGCAACCAATGGGCCAGCGACAGAACCGATGCTGTAACACAACAACATAACCTGAGTTACTGACACTAGATAGCTCGGGTCTAAGTTACGACAACCCAAGTTAATCGCTATTGGGTAAAGTGCGAATGTTGCCATGCCCAGTACGAATAGGCTCATGCCTAGTACGTAGAAATCATGGTTAATCGTTAGTACACCAATGCTTGCAACCCCTAGTAGGCAGAACAGAGCCATTAATAACACTTGTCCTATGTGGTGAGATAACCATGTCACCATCGGCTGAACAGCCATACCACCCACAATCACCAACGCCATCAAACCGCCAATATCTTGGTGTGCGATGTTGCGTTGAGCAAGCTCAACAGGCATCAGCCCGTAAATAGATCCAAGTGTTAATCCAGATACAATACAGCCAATCAAAGCGCTGTGGCTCAGTTTGCTGATTTGCTTTAATGATAAAGACTGCGCATCGTGAATTTGTGGTGCTGTCGCTTGTCCGTACATCAACACAATGATTGCACCAAACAACAAGGTGAACATTGCAATGAAAGGCACGCCGCCTGTAATACCAAGGTATCCAATGCCAAGTTGACCAACGGCAGAACCGCCGTATAGCGAACACATGTAAACCCCTAAACGTTTCGCACGCTGAGATTCATCACCGCTCATTAGCCAAGATTCTACAATCACGAAGATACCTGCAACCGCTACACCAGCGACAAAGCGAGCTAATAGCCATACCGCTTGGTGTGGGATCAATGGCAATACAAGGATCGTTGCAATGAACACACTCAATGCGATGACGAACGCATCTTTGTGACCAACGCGAGCGATCGCACGCTCAATCAATAACGTACCCGCTAAAAGACCTGCATAAAAGGCACTCGCCAACCAACTCGATAGATTACTGTCTAAGCCATACTCAGACAGCATTAATGGTAATGAACTCATTAAGTAGCCTGAAGCGATCGCGTAAAAAGACAATGCAATAACAGGAACAGTTATGCGAGTTGTTGGTTGGATGTTGTCCAATGCAGGAGCCTCTAAATAGTGAAAGAAACGATGAATTTTCCGCGACTATGGGGGAGAAACTGAATTGGGTAAAACGAATAAAAATAGTCGTTAAGATAAAAGAAATTTATTGAGATCTTGAGCTAAAATACCATAGCGGAATTTACGATTTTGCGAGATTTTATGCGGTCAAAAAGCCACTAGGATTATGTTCATTATGGTTTTGTAAGCGATACAATCATCCGCGTAGGTCATCCGTGATGGTTGTTGAACATCACGATAATTCAAGCGAAGAAAGTTAAGCTCATTGGTGCTTTATGAACATACACAACGTCATTGAACAGGCCCGAGAGGAATGGTGTTGTGTTCAACTTGATGTTACAAATACCCGCGTAAAATGTTCATTCGTATGGTGTTATCAATGACGGCAATAGCGTAAACGAGAGTTACACCCAATGGAGATAGGCAAATGGATAGTTATGATTTTATTGTTGTTGGCGGGGGCTCGGCAGGATGTGTAATGGCTGCAAGGCTGTCTGAAGATCCCAATGTCACGGTTTGCCTATTGGAAGCAGGTGGTAAAGACACAAGCCCATTAATTCATACACCCGTAGGTATAGCCGCGATGATGCCAACTAAGCTAAACAACTGGGCCTTTGAGACCGTTGAACAGCCGGGTTTGAATGGTCGTAAAGGTTATCAACCAAGAGGTAAGACACTTGGTGGGTCCAGTTCTATCAATGCGATGATGTACGCTCGTGGGCACCGTTACGACTACGACACTTGGGAAAGTTTGGGTAATGCAGGTTGGAGTTATGAATCGTGTCTGCCTTACTTTAAGAAAGCCGAAAATAACGAAGTTCACCAAGATGAGTATCACGGCCAAGGTGGCCCTCTGAACGTCACTAACCTTCGATCGCCAAGTCCGATGTTGGAACGTTACTTAACGGCGTGTGAGTCGATAGGGGTTCCCCGTAATGAAGACATCAACGGTGCTGCTCAGTTTGGGGCGATGCCGACGCAGGTAACCCAGTTGAATGGCGAACGGTGCAGTGCTGCCAAGGCTTACTTAACGCCAAACCTTTCGAGACCAAATCTTACGGTCGTGACCAAGGCAACCACGCATAAGGTCTTGTTTGAGGAGAAGAAAGCGGTAGGTGTTGAATATGGCTCGAATGGCAAGCGTTATCAGATCCAATGTAACAAAGAGGTGATTCTATCTGCTGGTGCATTTGGTTCTCCCCAGTTGTTATTACTGTCTGGTGTCGGTGCTAAAGACGATTTGGAGGCGCATGACATCGAGCAGGTTCATGAGTTGCCTGGAGTGGGCAAGAACCTCCAAGACCATATCGACTTGGTGCATTCGTACAAGTGCAGTGAAAAGCGTGAAACTTTTGGTATCTCGCTACAAATGGCCTCTGAAATGACCAAAGCTCTGCCGCTATGGCACAAAGAACGCCGTGGCAAGATGAGCAGTAATTTTGCAGAGGGGATAGGTTTTCTTTGTTCCGAAGATCATATCGCGGTGCCGGATTTAGAGTTTGTATTTGTGGTCGCTGTTGTCGATGACCATGCAAGAAAAATTCATACCAGTCATGGTTTTACGTCTCATGTCACCTTGTTGCGTCCGAAAAGCAACGGCAGCGTAACGCTCAATAGTAATGATCCTTATGATCCGCCTAAGATCGATCCTGCGTTTTTCAGTCATCCTGAAGATATGGAGATAATGATTAAGGGCTGGAAGAAGCAGTATCAAATGTTAGAGAGTTCGGCGTTTGACGACATCCGTGGTAATGCTTTCTACCCAGTGGACGCCTGTGATGATAAGGCGATTGAGCAAGATATTCGAAATCGAGCAGATACTCAGTATCATCCGGTGGGTACCTGTAAAATGGGACCTAGTAGCGATTCATTAGCCGTGGTGGATAACTATCTTAAAGTTTATGGGTTGAATAATTTAAGAGTTATTGATGCTTCTGTGATGCCGACATTGATTGGGGCAAACACCAACGCGCCAACCATTATGATTGCTGAAAAAGTCGCAGATCAAATCAAAGAACAATATGGCTTTAGCAAGCAACAAGCCAATGAACAGGCAGAAGACGAGATGGTTGTATAATTAAAAGAAACAGAGATAACTGATTGATTTACATTAGGTTAGGGAGTCTATTTTGTTAAGGCTCTCTAACCTATTTTTTGTACGCTTCTTCAAGCACAAGCTAAATCAAAAGCGATATAAAATACGGATCTATTTGGTCAGAGCTTGATTAAGCCATTGATCAAATTGGCCTTTTGGTAACGCACCGTTAATCGTATCGACACGTTTGCCATCTTTAAACACCATCACCGTGGGAATACTTCTGATTTGGTACATCGCGGCAAGCTGTTGTTGAGCTTCAGTATCAATCTTAACGAATCGAATATCTCCTGAACGCTCTTTAGCAACGTCACTGAACACTGGCGCAAAGCCAACACATGGGTTGCACCATGTTGCCCAGAAATCGACAACCACTGGCTGTGAACTATTCAAAATAGATTGGAAATTAAGTGACGTTCCCTCGATAGGAGCGCCATCGAGCAATGCTGTTTTGCATTTACCGCAGGTTGGGCTTTCTGAAATTCTTTCTGAAGGAACTCGGTTTACGCCATTACAAGAAGGGCAACGTGTGTTGAATGTAGACATAACTTTCTCTTTTTATTGTAACTCCGTGTCTAACGCGATTTACGAATCACGCACGGAGCGCTTATACTGTTTAAAACTAGAATACGATACTTAAATAAAAACAAACAATAAATAGGTAAATGATGACAAAATTTTACGCCGAGATTACGGGCTGGGGAAAGTGTCTGCCACCAGCCGTGTTGTCCAATGATGATCTAAGCACTTTCATTGATACGTCTGACGAGTGGATTCGAACTCGAACTGGTATCGAAAACCGTCGTATCAGTCATGTAAATACCTCTGAGCTAGCGACTGTTGCAGCGAAACATGCCATGGCGTGTGCTGGCCTAACAGCCGAAGATATCGATCTCGTGATCATCGCGACGTGCAGCCCAGACTCCCTTATTCCAAATACCGCATCTAAGGTTCAACAGAACTTAGGCATTAAGAGTGCAGCGGCTTTCGACCTTAACGCAGCGTGTACTGGCTTCATCTACGGTGTTGAAACAGCGACTCGACTGATTCAAGCGGGCAACTACCGCAATGCAATCGTAGTGGGAGCTGAACGTCTGTCATTCTTCATTGATTGGACCAAGCGTGATACCGCAGTTCTTTTCGGTGATGGAGCAGGTGCTGTGGTTCTATCTCGCACTGAAGAGCAGGTTGGCTTACAAGAAGCGCAAATCGGTTGTGACGCCGAAGGCCGTGACATTTTAGCGGTACCAAAATTCGGTACTTCTATGGATCGCTTTGCTGCAGATAATGGCTACTGGGACTTTGATTTCGTAGGTAAAGAAATCTTCAAGCGTGCAGTGAAAGGCATGGGCGCTGCGGCACACACAGTATTAAGCCGTACTGGTATCTCAACCGACAATATCGATGTTGTGATTCCGCACCAAGCTAACATTCGAATCATCCAGACCTTGTGTGATATGGCGGGTATTGAGCGGGAGAAAGCGTTTGTTAACATCCAAAACTACGGCAACACATCCGCAGCGACTGTGCCAATTGCACTGTGTGAATCATTAGAGCAAGGTTTTGTTAAACCTAACTCAAACATTCTTGTGGCGGCATTTGGTGCAGGTTTAACTTGGGGTGCTGGCCATATTAAGTGGGGCAGTCGTGTTGAACCGTTAGGTCAATCGGATGCGAAGCTTCCTGAAGCCGATAAATCTGCTTTAGAGCTTCTAGAAAGAGCCATTTTACACTGTAAAACGCGTCCTAACTCAGAAAGTGAGTAGCGGAGTATGGTACGAGTTCGCCTTTTAAGTCGGATTCGCCTCATGATATAAATCGACCACCATAGTGCTCGTTTAATCAGGGACAGATCTCGTCCCTTTTGTTATTTCTTAGGAAGTGTTTTGAAGAAAGTTTTAGCAATTGGCTACGTTTGGCCAGAACCGAATTCATCGGCGGCTGGCAGCCATATGATGTCTCTTTTACGCCTGTTCAAGAGACAAGGTTGGTCCGTTGAATTTGCAACGCCAGCTCAAGAAACCGAGCACATGATCGATCTCTCTGAAGAGGGCATCACGAGCCAATCTATACAGTTAAATTGCGATAGCTTTGACCAGTACATTGAAGAGCTGCAACCCGATGTCGTGATGTTTGACCGTTTCATGATGGAAGAGCAGTTTGGTTGGCGCGTGGAAAAAGTATGTCCGAATGCCTTTAAGTTACTGGATACGGAAGACTTACAGTTCCTACGTAACGCGCGCCATGAAGCAGTTAAGAAAGAGACTGAACTGACCAAAGCGCATTTGTACAGTGACTTGGCTAAACGTGAAATTGCCGCAATCTTACGCTGTGATCTTTCGTTGATCATTTCAAGTTACGAGATGGATCTGCTTAAATCTGAGTTCAATATCGATCCAAAACTGCTTCATCACTTGCCGTTCATGGTTGATCTTAATACACTTCCTGAAAGCACGAAAAGCTTTGAAGAACGTAAGCATTTCATGACGATAGGTAACTTTAGACACGCACCGAACTGGGATGCTGTGCTTCAGTTACAGAAGATTTGGCCGAAAATTCGTAAACAGTTACCTGAAACTGAACTTCATATTTACGGATCTTACCCGCCGCCGAAAGCAACGGCTTTGCACAACCCTAAAACCGGTTTCCATATCAAAGGTTGGGCGAAAGACGCTCAAGAAGTGATGGAGCAAGCTCGTGTGTGTGTTGCACCACTCCGATTTGGCGCGGGCATTAAAGGCAAGTTGCTTGATGCGATGAAGTTACAAACTCCGAACGTGACGAGTGAAATCGGCAGCGAAGGCATGTTACCACAAGGAGAATTGCAATGGCCGGGCGCAGTGGCTGATGACATCGACGAGTTTGTTGAACAAGCTGTCGGTTTATACAAAGATGAAGAGAAGTGGCTTAAAGCACAAAGCCAATGTCATTCAATCCTTGAAGCGCACTACGAGCAGAATCAACTCGGCGACACATTGATTGAGCGATTAACGGCGTTAGAGTCCGATCTTGAATCTCATCGACTGGATAACTTCTTTGGTTCGATGCTTAAGCACCACAGCATGGCGAGCACCAAGTATATGTCGCAGTGGATAGCTGAAAAGAACAAGACTAAGTAACTGACACAATAAACCGAATCAAATAATAAGCCCTTAGGTTAACGCCTAGGGGCTTTTTTCATGCAGGACGCTTATTAATTCCAGACTTACAAACCGAAACATTCTAGCAATACATTAGCATTGACTAATTTATATTTATTAGTAAACTCTAATTTAAATTGAGGATGATGAGTTAATCGACGTTATGAGAGAGGTCAGTGATGAGTTTAATACCTTGGGATGCACTGTTCGGTGGCATGTTGTTAGGCGCGTCGGCAATTATTCTTATGTTAGGAATAGGGCGAGTAGCAGGAATTAGCGGTATTGTTGGCCGCTTGTTACCGTCGAGAAAGAACAAAAGATTAGAATCAGGATCCGAATCGAACTCGGACTCCAGCATTGAGAAAACCGAAAAACATTGGCGACTTGCTTTTGTTGTCGGAATGGTCGTGAGCGGCTGGTTATTGATTCCAACAGGCTACCAACTTCCGCAATTAGAAGAGATCAACTTCGCAGTGGTTATCATAGCCGGATTATTGGTGGGCTTTGGTACCAAGATGGCGAATGGCTGTACTAGCGGCCATGGCATTGTGGGGATGGCTCGTTTGTCCAAGCGCTCAATCATCGCTACTTGTGTATTCATGGGTGTGGCAATCGTAACTGTGTTTGCTAAGAACTTGATCGGTTTGGGGGCGTAATGAAAAACTCTTCACTTACTATCGTTATCGGTTTGGTCGCAGGTATTCTTTTTGGCTCAGGTATGATCATTTCAGGCATGGTTGACCCGAACAAAGTACTTGGGTTTTTAGATATTGCTGGCGACTGGGACATTAGCTTGGCATTCGTCATGGGTGGCGCGTTATTGGTCTTCGCTCCGTTTTATCACTTGGTCATTAAAAAGCGCGCTCAAGCCGTCAATGGCGAACCTTTAGATAGCAGTAATAATCCACTAATAGATAGAAAGTTGATCTTAGGTTCAACTGCTTTTGGTTTAGGCTGGGGGATTGCAGGCTTTTGCCCGGGCCCTGCAGTAACCAGCCTTAGTGGGGGTAACCCAACGGTATGGCTGTTCGTCTTAAGCATGCTGGTGGGGATGTGGCTGGCGGGTCGAACCAATAAAAGCTGCTAGCAGTGCGCCTACCATTTATTGCATGGCTGAGAGGATTCGATCTTATCTGACCAAACAGAGAGGTTGACTCGCTTTTAGCAAAAAAGCCAGTCAGCCTCTTTCTATATCTACCGTTAGCTATGATCTGCCGTTATCTAAAATCTACTATTTAATAGTCGTTGAAACTGGGCAATGGTCGCTAAGTTTGTAATCAAGCACATCTTGCGTTTCAAAGACCTTCTGTTTAGCAGGAGAGGCATCTAAGGATTTGCTCACCACAATATGGTCAATCACCGAACGGAACTGGTGTGTGCGATGGTTATTGCGGTTAGAGCGTACCTTACAATCTGCTCGAGTTTTTCTTGTCGCCAACTGAGCATCGGCATTTTGAGTTAAGTCTTTCCACATCCAATCTCTTGAGTAAGAAAGGTTATGGTTGAAATCGCCTAATATTGCGTAATCCTGACCTTGGCGTTCTCTTTGCTGTATCCACTTATTAAGTTGTTGCGCTTGGTCTTTGAGCCTTGAACAGTCACGGTTCGACTTATAAGCGCCGCTGCAACCTGCCTTTAAATGCACAGACAGTATGTGAATTGGTTTTGTATCCGTTTCCACAACCATATAACTGGCAAACCTAAGCTTGCTGTTAGCGCTCGATTCGAGAGGAAAGTCAGCGTAGTCGGTGAGTATGATTCCTTTACGAACCGCGAACCCTGTGTATTGATTCACTTCTTTGAACTGATGGTTACTGTTTTCTGATAATGCCCGGTCAGACATCAATATCTTGTATTGATCGCCAGCGATGCGCTGAATGGCATTGATGTCATCGACTTCTTGGAAAGCCACCACATCCGAATTTAAGGATTGGAAATACTGTTCGAGCTTATCGAAATCCGCTTGATCACGTTGGTCAGAAAACTTATTCACAGCCTCATTGGTTGATAACCATTCGATATTCCAACTGGATATGGTTAAAGGTTCAGCAAAAGTCTGGCTACTTAGTAAGCAACCTAACATTATCCAGTTTTGAAGTCGTTTCATCCCAAATATCCCTATTTTTGGTGTGCAATATAGTTGAGCCGTTATCCTACAACACTTACCGAAAATTCAACTCTTTTTAGCAGTTTTTTTATTGTTACATTGTTTCTTTTCGACTTGAGATCTCACGTAATAATATTGGATTTATCTTGTTCGGCGTGCCTATTTTATTGATCCAAATCAATACTCAATGTTGGTGGTTCTCGTTAAATACGCCACAATATCTAGTGTTAGTTAAACGATAAATCGCTCTATAGTGTGTTTGTGGGTAAGTCTGTGAATACCTCAAGAGTAAGGAGAAGTGGTGAAATCAATCGTAATCAAGCGTGATGGCTCAAGAGCTCCATTCAGTAGAGATCGCATCCAAGCTGCAGTGGAAGCAGCATCAGACAAAACCGATAAGGAAATTGCTATTTATGCTCTGAATGTGGCATTAGCAGTTGAGTTGAAGCTCGAAGACTACGATGAAGTTCATATCTCTGAAATTCAAACCATGGTCGAGAACGAGCTAATGCAGGGACCATACAAGTCTCTTGCTCGTGCCTACATTGAATATCGTCATGACCGTGACATCGCACGTGAAAAGCAAAGCGCTTTAACTCGCGAGATCGAAGGTCTGATCGAAGAAAGCAATGTTGATCTGATCAATGAGAATGCCAACAAAGATGGCAAAGTTATCCCAACTCAGCGTGATTTGCTGGCGGGTATCGTGGCTAAGCATTATGCAAAAACTCACATTTTGCCGCGTGATATCGTACAAGCTCACGAGTGTGGTGACATTCACTATCACGATTTAGACTACGCACCGTTCTTCCCAATGTTTAACTGTATGCTTATCGATCTTAAAGGCATGTTAACGCATGGCTTTAAGATGGGTAACGCGGAAATCGACACACCTAAATCGATCTCTACGGCGACAGCGGTAACCGCACAGATCATCGCGCAAGTGGCAAGCCACATATACGGCGGTACAACGATTAACCGTATCGACGAGGTTCTAGAACCTTACGTAATGGCGAGTTACGAGAAACACCTATCACTAGCGAAAGAGTGGGACATTCACAGCCCAGAAGCTTTTGCTATCTCTCGTACAGAGAAAGAGTGTTACGACGCATTCCAGTCTTTGGAGTACGAAGTAAACACGCTACATACAGCTAACGGTCAAACACCATTCGTTACGTTTGGTTTTGGTCTAGGCGAAAGCTGGGGTTCAAAACTTATCCAGCAATCTATCTTGAAGAACCGCATTGCCGGTTTGGGTAAGAACCGCAAAACAGCCGTATTCCCTAAACTGGTATTTGCAATCAAAGATGGTTTGAACCACCAGAAGCAAGATCCAAACTATGACATCAAGCAATTGGCGCTTGAGTGTGCATCTAAGCGTATGTACCCAGACATTCTTAACTACGACAAAGTGGTAGAAGTGACAGGGTCATTTAAAACGCCTATGGGCTGCCGTAGCTTCTTGAATACTTACGAAGAAAACGGTGAGTTGATTCATGAAGGCCGTAACAACTTAGGTGTTGTTAGCTTGAACTTACCACGTATTGCTATTAACGCAAAACAAGATATGGCTAAGTTCTACGAACTGCTTGATGAAAAATTGAAGCTAGCTCGTCGCGCTCTAGAAACTCGTATTTCGCGTTTAGAAAACGTGAAAGCGCGTGTTGCTCCAATCCTATACATGGAAGGTGCCTGTGGCGTTCGTTTGAAAGCAGACGATTCTATTGCCGATATCTTCAAGAATGGCCGTGCATCTGTTTCTCTTGGTTACATTGGCATCCATGAAGCGATGACAGCACTTTACGGCACAGATGTTCACCTGTACGACGATGGCGAAATGCGTGCTAAAGCGCTTGAGCTGGTGGAGTACATGAAGCGTGAAGTGGAATCTTGGACCAAAGAGACAGGTTACGCGTTCAGCCTATACGGCACACCAAGTGAAAACCTATGCAGCCGTTTCTGCAGCATCGATACCAAAGAGTTTGGTGTGATTGATGGTGTAACTGACCGTGGCTACTACACAAACAGCTTCCACTTAGATGTGCAGAAGAAAGTGAACCCATACGACAAGATCGATTTCGAGATGCCTTATCCTGAAATTTCTAGCGGCGGTTTTATCTGTTACGGCGAATTCCCGAACATGCAGAAGAACATCGAAGCGCTAGAAAACGTATGGGACTACAGCTACACACGTGTTCCTTACTACGGCACCAACACGCCAATTGATGAGTGCTACGAATGTGGCTACAACGGTGAGTTCGACTGTACAAGTAAAGGCTTTACGTGTCCTAAGTGTGGTAACCATGACTCAACCAAAGTGTCGGTAACGCGCCGCGTTTGTGGTTACCTTGGTAGCCCAGATGCACGACCATTTAACTTCGGTAAGCAAGAAGAAGTTAAACGCCGCGTGAAGCACCTTTAGTAAGCTCTAAGATCATTAGCTAGCTTACTAAGAAGAGCTACGTTTCAAGAAACAAGATTGGTATCGGCGCTATGTCGATACCAATTCTTTTATTTAAGATCTTACAGCATTTCGCTTCAAACTATTAAGCAATAACGAGTTTTCAAAACTGCCTTATGAACTACCATCAATATCACCCAATCGACGTTGTAAACGGTCCAGGAACACGCTGCACTTTGTTTGTGTCGGGCTGTGTGCACCAGTGTCGCGGGTGTTATAACCAATCGACGCAAAGGTTGGACTCAGGGCACTTGTTCACTCAAGAACTGCAAGACCACATTATCGCTGATCTGAACGATCCGCGAATCAAGCGTCGTGGTTTGTCGCTTTCTGGTGGTGATCCTCTGCATCCTGCAAACGTATCTGAAGTGCTTAAGCTTGTTCAGCGTGTAAAAGCGGAGTGCGAAGGAAAAGACATTTGGATGTGGACGGGTTACGAGCTCGACGAACTGGATGAAAAGCAGAAGCAAGTGCTTGAATGCGTGGATACTTTGATTGATGGTCGTTTCGAGCAAGACAAAGCGGATCCGATGTTGGATTGGCGTGGTAGCTCAAATCAAATCATCCATCGATTTACTGATATATAACGGTTGTCGTGACTTAGCACACAAGTAAAACGAAAAAGGGCGTCATGGTAGCGCAATGCATCCATGACGCCCTTGGGTGTGAGTTCTTTTCGTTTATTCGCTCAAACTACCATTCAAGCAACGACCTGATCTGGCTCTTCTATTAAGTTGTTGATCCATTTCTTAGAGTGAATCCGCTGGCTAGTTAAAGCTATCTTCGCTAGCTCTTCCAGCAGCACAATCATCAAAACCCATTCTAGCGGCCACCCCAACACCAGAGCAGTAAAGTAGGCGAGGGGAATACCGATTGCCCATTGACCAAACAGGTCGATGAAGATGCTGTAGTTGATGTCTCCACCACTTTTTAGCACTCCGCCTATACCAACCATATTGAAGACTCTTAGTACCATACCGATTGCCATTACTAAGGTAACGTTAACGGCCGTATCTTTGAGCTCTAAGTGAGTAAGACCGATCATGTATACGATCGCGGGTTTGGCGATAAAGCACATTAACGCCAGTAAAGCAGCAAGCCCACAACTCACTAACACATAACCCCAAGCTGTATTCTCGACACGTTGATAGTTCTTCGCACCGATCTCGTTACCTAGAATGATGGAAGCCGCAACCGCAAAACCCAAAAAAGCAGAGATCAAAATGCTTTCGACAGGCGATAGCAAGGAAATGATCGCAAGTTCTCCAACCCCCATTTGGCCAACAATAACGTTGTAAATAAGAATCCCGCCCGCCCATGCTGTGTCATGAACCAACAGAGGTATGGCTATCGTGAAGTACTTCTTTCTATGCTTCGCTAATATCGCATCTCGCCAATTGCTTAATGTAGGAAATAGGTGGGCGTAGTGTCTCTTTGCCATAACAAGCAATGCAATGGTTTGAAAGAATCGAGATACCGTGGTGCCAATAGCCGCACCAACCACACCCAGTTCTGGAAACCCAAACAAGCCGAAGATCAATAGGGCGTTGAGAATTGCATTGACGATAATTGCCCAGATACTGATTTTGGTGGGCAGCTTGGCTTCGCCCACAGAACGAAGTGCACTCTCTAGCGGCACTACTATCGCGGTACCAATAAGGCTGGCTCCTGTTATCCAAAGGTAATCCGTTGCCAAGCGAACGTAATCAGGGTCTGAGGCCACCACAGACACGACTGATTCAGGAGCCAATGTATAGATGAACACAAAGGGAATGATGGCAAAGATCGAAAGTGCCCATGATTGCGCTAGTGTACGTCGAATTCCGTTGAAATCACCGGCACCAAAATATTGCGAAGCTAGCACGCTCACAGCTCCACTAATCCCCGATACCATGATCAAGTTGAAAAAGAAGATACGGTTGCCAACACCAACAGCGGCGGTTGCAGAATCACCAAGCTGGTTGACCATAAAAATATCGACCACGCCAAGCAGTGAAAACAACATGGTTTGCAACGAGACTGGTAAACCGATGTGTAATAGTTTTTGCCAAAATTCTTTGTCTAAATGACGATATGTCGAGAGCATCGCATTTCCCCGGTAGTGATTATGCGAGAAGTTTATCGGCATTTGTTTTCGCTGTATTCTTCATACTCATCACAAACTTTTGCCAAACTATCCACTTTGATAAGTTGGCCAATTGAATGAGTTAGCAGTGATATGAGTGATAAACAAGAAAGGTATGAGATCTCTGAAAAGACGCACCAAGAGTTTGTCGATCAAAGCCATGTTTTGGCATTTGAAGAGCTCGGTATCGTTCAATGTGGGACGGCGTCGTGTCGAGACTTCTTTTCGGTGTATCGTAAGAACCAACAGAAACACATGCTGTTGTATACCGTGAGAGGTAAGGGATGGCTCGAAAGCGAAGGGTGTCGCTACATTCTAGAACCAGGCTCTTGCATTACTGTTCCTGCAGGCGTTGAGAACGGTTTTGGTATTGAAGAAGAAACATGGCAGATCGCATGGATCTTTCTCTCGCCCAACAAGCTATGGGAAAATGTCGTCAATGATGAGGTGAGTTATACGCTATCACCAGCAGCAGAAGTTGTTTCGTCCTGTATTCATACGTTGTTGAGAAGCATTGCCTTGCCCATTGATTTAGGCGGAGCGATTGCGATTCACAGTGTAGCCCAAATAGAGTTCATGATTAATGCGCCAGTGCCTCAGCAACAGTCACGCAATTTGATCCGATTAAGACGCGTTTTCGATAATGTACAAAAGCAGCTCCATAAAGAATGGAACGTTCATGAACTCGCGAGCTTATTCCCGTGCTCAGAGCCACACTTCCATCGTTTGTGTCAGCGCTATTACTCGCACAGCCCTATGACTCATATCATGCGTATGAGAATGGAATACGCTGCACGGCTACTTAGATCGAGTGATTGGTCGATTCAACACATTGGTGAGATAGTCGGATATCCAAATGCCGCTAACTTTAGCACTCGGTTTAAGGCGTGGTCAGGAATGACACCAAGACAATTCAAACTGAGTGCCCAATAGCGATCTTAATAGGGAGCATAGAAACATAAGACACATAGAAGCATAAGATACCTAGACATACAGCGCTTTGAATTGTGCAATTGGTTATTAGGTGTTTGAAATTTGCACTATTTATACGTTTGAAATGACCAATCTCTGATTACTTCTAATTACTAATGGTAACTAAGCGCTTCTATTAAAAAATGTTTCTGATTTGTCTACGATAATGTTAACGTGAAACTCATACTTGAATTTCAAAGGGTTGTGACTTTCATGTTTTCACATCTACCAAAACCAACTTTAGATCCAATTCTATCTCTGTCTGTCGCTTACCGCGGCGATACTCGCACTGATAAAGTCGACTTAGGCATTGGCGTTTACAAAAACGACCAAGGTGAAACACCGATCATGAAAGCCGTCTCTAAGGCTCAAGATATCGTTGTTGAAACACAGAAAACCAAAGCTTATGTTGGCTTAGCAGGCTGTGAAGAGTTTAACCAGAGCATGGTTGATCTGTTGCTTAAAGGGACTTCTGCAATAGGTCGCGTTGCTGCGATTCAAACACCAGGTGCAAGTGGTGCACTTCGCATGTTGGGTGACTTGATGAAAGTCTCTCAACCAGACACAACGGTTTGGATTTCAAACCCAAGCTACGTTAACCATAAACCGGTGATGGAAGCGGCGGGCTTAAAAGTTAGATACTACAATTACTTCAGTCCTGAAACGAAGCAAGTTGATACGGCTCAAATGTTGGCCGACCTTTCAAAAGCGGGTCCATCAGACGTGGTACTTCTTCACGGTTGCTGTCATAACCCAACGGGTGCTGACATTGATTTTGAAGCGTGGCAGGAAATTACTAAGTTATCGCAAAAGAATGGTTTCTTACCGTTTGTTGATATTGCCTACCAAGGCTTTGGTGATGGCCTAGAAGAAGACGCAAAAGGTCTTCAACATATGGCGAACAACGTAGAAGAGATGTTGATTACGACGTCATGTTCGAAAAACTTCGGTTTGTACCGTGAAAGAACGGGTGCCGCGATCGTTATCGGTAAGAACAGCGAACACGTAGGCAATGCTAAAGGTAAGCTACTGACGCTGGCTCGTTCAACTTACACAATGCCGCCAGATCATGGTGCCGCGTTGGTTAAAACAATTCTTCAGAATCAAGAACTAACGGCGATTTGGAAACAAGAGTTGAGTGAAATGCAGCAACGTTTGTTAAATCTGCGCCAAAGTTTATGTGATGAATTGCGAAATACTTACAACACGTCACAATTTGACTTCATCGAAAGCCATAAAGGCATGTTTAGTGTACTAGGCTTTAAAGAAACTCAAATGAATCAACTACGTGAAGAATATGGAGTCTATGGTGTTGGTGATGGACGCATCAATATCGCAGGCCTTTCTGAATCCCATATTCCTTATGTGGCTAAAGCGATAGCCAACGTTTCAAAATAGAAGGTGACTGAATGTATAATTGGAAAGCGATTGTAGTTTTAATGCTAAGTGGTGGCCTGTTTGCTTGTTCGACGACGACTCAAGTTCCTGTCGAGCCAGAGCAAAAGCCTCAAGTAGAACAACCTGTTGTGGATGACTCTTCTAAGACTGACACAACGGAAGGTGAGAAAGTAACGGAACCTACAGAGAAGCCTGAAGAAGTAAAACCAACGGAACCAGAAGCGAAACCAAAGCCTGAACAAAAACCGACTGCAAAACCAACCAAGACAAGTGACGGCAAACTGATTCTTGGCGAAGAGGAGTGGGTGTTTGTTCCTGGTCTTAAAGAAGCGTTTAAAGCACGAGTTGATACAGGTGCAACAACATCATCAATCAGTGCCGTTGATATTGTTGATTTCGAACGTGACGGTAAAGATTGGGTTAAGTTCAAAATTGAACATGATGGCATCACAACTGAAGAGATCAGCTTGCCGGTAGAGCGTTGGGTTAAGATCAAGCAGTCGAGCGCGGAAGGTACACAACGACGTGCTGTTGTTGTCGCTTCAATTCAAATCGGCGATCTAAAAGATAAGACTGAGTTTACGCTAGCAGATCGAACGCATCTTTCTTTCCCAATTCTGTTGGGGAGAAGCTTCTTTAGAGATGTTGCCGTTGTCGATGTTGGTCAAAAATACGTTCAGAAAAAAGTAACTAAATAGCGTCAATCAGTATTCATTCGAATTAGAGTATGATGCTTTTATTGATGAGAAATGGAATCCCTACTAATGGAATTAGTGGGGATTTTTTCTTTTTATGATGTAATAAACGACGAAATACACTTTATTGTGCGTTGTTCTTCATTCGTTCACTGTTTAACCTCGACAATGTGATCCTGATCTCTATATAATCCGCGCTTCGTTTTATGTTTAATCCATACTTTCGTACTTCTTATTTTGGCTAATTGAAATAGCCAAATAATTATCTGTCAGTACACGCTTAGGAATTAGTTCTTTGATATCTACCGCGAACATCACAATGCAATTTGGCGCAGAGCCGCTGTTTGAAAACATCTCTGCTAAATTTGGTAACGGAAACCGTTATGGTTTGATCGGCGCCAATGGTTGCGGAAAATCAACGTTCATGAAAATCCTAAGTGGCGCATTGACGCCAAGCTCGGGCAACGTTTCGATCACTCCTGGAGAAAAACTGGGTGTGCTAAGCCAAGATCAGTTCGCTTTTGAACAGTACAGCGTTATCGATGTAGTGATCATGGGTGACAAAAAATTGTGGGAAGTAAAACAAGAACGTGACCGTATTTACTCTTTGCCAGAAATGAGCGAAGACGATGGTATGAAAGTCGCTGAGCTTGAAAGTGAATTCGCGGAAATGGATGGCTACACAGCAGAAAGCCGTGCAGGTGATATCCTAATTCAAGCGGGTATTGAAGAAGAATTTCACTTCGGCCTGATGCAACAAGTTGCTCCGGGTTGGAAACTGCGTGTGCTATTGGCACAGGCACTGTTTGCAAACCCAGATATCCTGCTTCTTGATGAACCAACCAACAACTTGGACATTCACACGATTAACTGGCTTGCTGAAGAGCTAAACCAGCGTAAATGTACAATGATCATCATTTCGCACGATAGACACTTCCTTAACTCTGTATGTACACATATGGCAGATATCGACTACGGCGAGCTACGTGTTTACCCGGGTAACTACGAGTACTTCTTAGAAGCGTCGGGTTTGATTCGAGATCAACTTCTAGCGAGCAATGCTAAGAAAGCGGCTGAGATCAGCGAGCTTCAAGATTTCGTAAACCGTTTTGGTGCTAACGCATCTAAAGCAAAGCAAGCAAGTTCACGTGCTAAGAAAATGGACAAAATCACGCTTGATGAAGTGAAATCATCGAGCCGTATGAGCCCATCTATTGACTTTGGTGAAGGTAAGAAACTGCACCGTCAAGCACTTGAACTTAAAGAGCTTGGTCACGGCTTCGATGGCGAAACACTGTTTGCTGGTGGTAACTTGCTACTTGAAGCGGGTACTCGTCTTGCCGTTATCGGTGAGAACGGTGTGGGTAAAACAACACTATTGAAATGCCTAGTTCAAGAGCTAGAACAAAACGAAGGTATCGTTAAATGGTCTGAAAACGCATCAGTAGGCTACTGCCCACAAGATAGCACGTCTGACTTTGATAACGACCTGAGTATCTTCGATTGGATCTCACAATGGCGTACAGTGAAGCACGATGACCTTATGGTACGTGGTATTCTAGGTCGTCTATTGTTTACTGCTGATGATGCGAACAAGAAAGCGCGTAACTGTTCTGGTGGAGAGAAAAACCGTCTGTTATTCGGCAAGCTAATGATGCAAGACATCAACGTGCTTGTGATGGACGAACCAACGAACCACATGGACATGGAAGCAATCCAAGCCCTGAACGACGCATTGAAGGTTTACACGGGGACGCTTATCTTTGTAAGCCATGACCGTGAGTTCGTTTCTTCGCTAGCAACACACATCATTGATGTAAAAGACCAACAATTAGTGAGCTTCCAAGGTACTTATGAAGAGTACTTGGATCATCAGAAAAAGATGCTGATGGTTAGCTTATAACAGTCTTAGTCGGTCTATAACCGTATTTGTTGACCTATAGTTGCATTAGTAATTAGGTAAACGGCTAGCAGCTAACTGTTTATTTGCTAACTATAATAAGAAAGTAATGAGAATAAGAAAGCCCCCGAACACAATAGTGGTCGGGGGCTTTTTGTCGTTCTGATGTTGGTTCTAATTTTAAACGCGGTTAAACAACATTGTTTAACCGCGCTCAAGAGCTAGAACGAATTATCCGTACGTCTAGTATTTAAACAATTGAACTTGAGTATTCAACTGTTGAGCAATACCGCGCAACTCTTCAGACAAGTGACGAGAGTTATCAGCCTCAGTAGACATGTTTTCTGATACATCATTAACCAACTGAATATTCTTACTGACTTCACCGGTAACCGATCTTTGCTCAGAAGCAGCATTCGAGATATGTGAAGCCATCTCCGAGATCTGTTGAATCGATGTCGCGATCTCTTCCAGTGCAATAGTCGCATTGTTTGCATCATCGACACTTGATTGCGCCAAGTCTTGGCTACGTTGCATTGATTCAACCGCACTGACGCTGTTTTTCTGAAGAGTCTCGATCATTTCGCGAATCTCGTCTGTAGAACTGTGAGTTCGTTGAGAAAGAACACGAACTTCATCTGCCACAACCGCAAAGCCGCGACCTTGTTCACCCGCACGTGCTGCTTCAATCGCTGCGTTTAAGGCCAATAGGTTAGTTTGTTCTGCAATATCAGAAATGGTTGATAGAATAGTGTTGATGTCTAACGCATTCTTCTCAACTTCTTGAATGATTCCTGAAGCGTTCTCAACTTGTTGAGCAAGACTAGTGATGGAATCTTGGTTACGAATGATGACTTGCTTACCTTGTTCACAATTCTCTGTTGAACTGATCGCTGAATCAGCCGTCATTTGCGCGTTGTTTGCTACTTCTTCTGCTGTTGCCGACATTTCATGTACGGCTGTAGCAATCTGAGAAATTTCGTGAAGTTGGACTGATAGACCTTCACTTGTTTGACGAGCGACATTGGTACTAATTTCAGATTGCTGATTAAGCTGGTTCGAAGAGCCCGCAATATCACGCACTATCTCTTGAAGTTTTGCTATGAACGCGTTGACGTGATGCGCTAGGGTGCCAATCTCGTCTTTACTATGAACAGTCATACGCTGTGTTAAGTCGCCGTCACCTTTGGACAATGCTTCCATTGCCGAGCTTAGTGTCGTTAATGGCGACAGTGCTTTCTTGATGATAAACATCGCAACAAATGCGATTACAGCAAGTTGTATTAGACCAAATATTACCGACTGACGAACTAATGAATAGTAAGAAGCAAAAGAGTGATCTTTATCTATAACAACAGTGAAGTACCAGTCTGTATGAGGAACTTTCTGAGCAGAAAGAAGGGAGTCGGTACCTTTAATGGTTAACTCTTCAAATTCTGGATTTTGCGCAAGTGATTTGATTTTCTGAGCAGAAAGGTTGTTTGAAATATTAGAAACAGGCTTTAGCGTTAGGCCACGGTCTCTATGGGCAACAATATTACCTTTACCATCGACAAGAAAAGCGTAAACACCAGGTTGCTCAATACTTACAATATCATTGATGAGGGTGTTTAAGTTCAGGTCTGCACCAATAACGCCAGAGAACCCGTTGGTATTGAATGGGCTTGCAATTGTTACCACTAGGTCATTCGTAGCCACATCAACATAGGGTTCAGTGACGACTGTTTGACCTGCCGCCATAGGCGCTTTGTACCAATCTCGAGTACGTGGGTCGTAATCTTGCGGTACTGGCAAATCACCACCTAGAAGAAAGCGACCGTCAGAAAGCCCTGCGTAGGCAATTTGGAACTTACCAGCACTCGTACTTTGAGTTAAATAGCTGGTTGGGTCATCGGTAAAAGTAAATGAATTTTTCGCTGCATTTACAACGTTAATTCGGCCTTCAATCCATTTTTCTATACCCGATACCGTTGTATCAGTTAGTGTATTTGAATATTGCTGAATGGAACGATAGGTTTCGTTAAGAAGTTGCTTACCTGTTACATAAGTCTGAATCATAGTCATTGCGAAAATAATGACAACAAACATCAATGTTAATTTGTTCTTGATTGAAATATTGCTAACACCCATTTACGGTACTTCACTCTATTAGAAATTTGGAAGAGAGTAGCAGTACGCCGTATTACCGTAAAGATATTTTATTACTGATTTTTATCAATAAATGAATAGTATAA
This sequence comes from Vibrio sp. 1F169, assembly GCF_041439605.1. Lineage (NCBI taxonomy): Bacteria > Pseudomonadati > Pseudomonadota > Gammaproteobacteria > Vibrionales > Vibrionaceae > Vibrio > Vibrio sp. 1F169. The sequence goes on from NZ_JBGOOI010000051.1 coordinate 24,772, forward strand.
AAATGAGTTATAAACGGAAGTGACGAGAAAGGGTGATTTTCGAGGATTTTAAACTAAATGTTTAGTTTTTAGTTGCAAAATCAGACATTAAGGCCAATAGGTCACGAGACTATTAGCCTTTAAGTTACCGTTTAAACAATCGAATTTAACATTTGCTCACTGATGGATCATAAGTGTTGAATAGACTTAAAAGCCAAATCGAGCTGACATTAAGAATTGGTGGCCGTAAGTACCGTTATTTCGAAGGTCAATACCTACTGAAAGCTGTTCTGTTGAGTGGAAGCGAGCCCCTACACCGACAATTGAACTCGTGTCGTCGCTGTCGACGAGTTGACCAAGGCGGGCGTTAACTTCTATGTTTGCCAGCAACCAAGCTCTTAAACCAATATTGATTTCAGTTTTAATGTGGTTACCATCATTACGTTCGATGTTGTGCAGTAACATCTGTCCAGTAATATCAGCCAACTGATTAATTGGGCCGTTGAACCCCATACCTACAGCCGCATCCCAATCCCCTTCAAATTCAGAATCGATTCGAGCAACAAAGTGTGAGTTTTGAGTGAACATTGTTGTGACTTCGCCACCAAATGTACTAGGGCTAATACCTGTGCGTAGCTCAAATGTATTGTAGTTAAAGTTGTTTGCATACGCAGAGAATGAACACAGTGTAACCAACCCCAAAAGGACCGTCTTGTTTGCGCTACCTAGCATGGTGACTCCATATTAATTATATTTTTCGGCATTATAATGCAAAAAAGCCTGCAATATGCAGGCCATTTGTTATAAATCATGTCTTTGAAGTCGACGGTACGGAGTTTGTATCTTACAAAACTTGAATATGATCTACTTCGATCTCTGGCGTTTTACCACCTTCGTATTCGCCAAATATACGAACTTTTGTATCTGCGGTGAGCGGTTGCGCTAGAAGGATATCGTCATCCAGTTCGATTTGAATTTCACTCTGACCATCAGAGAATACGAACGTATCGTTCTTTAGTTGACGAACAATCTTGCCATCTACGATTGCTTCTTGCTCTGCGAACATGCTGGTGTCTGCTAGTAGAGTCGCAACTGAAACGGTTTCAATCGGTCCCGTGTACGCAATAGCGCTCTGATGCTTGTGGTTACTGTCGCTATTGTTGTGATTACTGTTACTGTCGCTGTGATGGTCACTAGCCATTGCGAAAGTAGGAGCGAGGATAATAGTAGATGCGATAGCTAATACAGTTTTTTTCATGGTGAATCCCTTAATGTTGTTTTTATTAGAAACGTTTTTCTTAATTTGAAACGTTTCTTTTCGTGAGTGCGCTTATTTTGTTTGTAAGCTTCGTTTCGATGGAGCTATTAAACAACACTGGGGTTGAATCCAGAGTGAGTAACACATTCATTTTCCATTCATTTTATTGAGCATCTACACGACAATGACGTTAAGATGGAGGCAGAGAAATATTGCCCACAGCTATAAATTGAAAATTAAGAAATAAAGGATTTAAGTACAGATGCGATCACCGTTAAACGCCCTTATGGTTCAAGGGACAACGTCAGATGCCGGAAAAAGTGTTTTGGTGGCAGGTTTATGCCGTGTTTTGGCAAGGAAAGGCATCAAAGTGGCACCTTTTAAGCCTCAAAATATGGCGCTAAATAGCGCAGTGACAAAAGATGGTGGCGAAATTGGTCGTGCTCAAGCGGTTCAGGCACAAGCTTGTAATATTGAGCCTACCGTCCATATGAATCCTGTATTGCTAAAACCCAATTCAGATACGGGTGCGCAAGTGATTCTACAAGGAAGAGCACTGACGAATATGGAAGCGACCGGATATCACGACTACAAGAAAGTTGCGATGAATTCGGTTGTCGATTCGTTTGATCGACTTTCTGAAGAATACCAAAGCGTGATGATTGAAGGTGCGGGCAGTCCCGCAGAGATCAATCTTCGAGAAAACGATATCGCGAACATGGGCTTTGCTGAAAAGGCAGACATCCCAGTGATCATCGTTGCTGATATTGATCGTGGCGGCGTTTTTGCACACCTCTACGGCACATTAGCTCTATTATCTGAATCTGAACAAGCGCGCGTAAAAGGCTTTGTGATAAACCGTTTTAGAGGCGATATTGCGTTACTTCAATCTGGTTTAGATTGGCTAGAAGAGAAAACAGGTAAGCCAGTGATAGGGGTTTTGCCTTATCTGCATGGTTTTAACTTAGAGGCGGAGGATGCGATAACCTCAGCCCAAGAGTCTGATGGAGAAGCTAAACTTAAGGTTGTAGTGCCAGTACTAACTCGAATCAGTAACCATACAGACTTTGACGCTCTGCGACTTAACCCGTCGATTGATTTACGTTACGTAGGCAAAGGCGAGCGCCTGAACAACGCTGATTTGATTGTATTGCCGGGAACAAAATCGGTAAGAGCCGATTTGGAATACCTAAAACAGCAAGGTTGGGATAAAGATATTCAGCGTCATCTTCGCTTGGGCGGGAAAGTGATGGGTATTTGTGGCGGTTATCAGATGCTAGGGAATATCATCCACGACCCAGATGGCGTTGAAGGGAAATCTGGAAGCAGTGAAGGGTTGGGGTATCTTGATACTGAAACGGCACTAACACAGCAGAAAACTTTAACCAATGTGTGTGGAACCATGACACTTGATGGCAAAACTGCACAAGTAAAAGGGTATGAAATCCACGTAGGTAGGACTGATGTCAATGAAACGGTATTACCGGTTCAGTTAGAATCTGGCAGTGTTGATGGTGCTGTGAATCAAGATAACTCAATTTTTGGTACTTACCTGCATGGTGTATTCGATAACAGTGATGCATTGTCGCTTATTTGCGAATGGGCAGGTGCTAATGATGTGACAGCGATTGACCATGAGCAGCTGAAAGAGTTGGGTATCAATCGAATCGCTGATGCGATCGAAGATCACTTGAACCTTGACCTGCTTTGGCCTGAATTGACAGCTTAGGCCGCAACTTAGAAGTTAGCTCAAGAATTTAAACGAACAATAGATAAGTGATAACAATGAAAAAGCGAGTCATCCTTTTAACTATCGTCTTAGTTTCAGCTCTGAGTTCTACTCACCTTTTGGCTGCTGAAAAACTACGAGTTTATGCTGCATCGTCTATGACGAACGCGGTTAACTTGTTGATTGAAGAGTTTGAGAAAGATCATTCTGTCGATGTTATTCCAGTGTACGCGAGCACGTCGTCTTTGGTGCGCCAAATTGAACGAGGTGCGCCAGCAGACATTTTTATCTCGGCAAACGAAAAATGGATGACGCATTTAGTCGATCGTCAATTGGTTTCTAGTGACAATGTCACAAACTTGTGCGAAAACGAACTCGTGCTAATTTCCCCAAAAGAGACGCCAATATCTTTGGACCTCTCAAGCGGTGACCAATGGGCTAAACTTCTAATGAATGAAAGACTTGCAGTTGGCAACACCATGTCGGTTCCTGCGGGTCTCTATGCGAAAGAAGCGCTAGAAACGTTAGGTGTATGGGATGATGTGAAGACTCGATTGGCACCAAGTAACAATGTACGTATGGCATTGGCTTTGGTGGAGCGTAGTGAAGCTAAGCTTGGCATTGTCTACAAAACAGATGCGTTGCTTTCTAAAGAAGTGAACCTAGTGTCGACGTTCCCATCAGATTTACATACGTCAATACGTTACCCTGTAGCTAAATTGAGCGATAAAGTCGTCGCAGAACAGTTCTATACTTTCCTAAAGAGCGAAAAAGCGAAGGACACCTTGAACAGTTTTGGATTTGAAGTGCGTTAAATGATGTATCTATCGGAATACGAATACCAAGCCTTAATGCTGAGCTTGAAAGTCGCTGGTTTTGCCATCTTGTGGCTTATTCCTATCGGCATCGGCTTGGCATGGTTGCTTGCTAAGAAACAATTTGTGGGCAAAAGCATTGTAGAAAGTATTGTCCATTTGCCTTTGGTGCTTCCACCCGTGGTTATTGGTTATTTGTTGCTAGTGATGATGGGCAGACAAGGCGTCATTGGCTCTTGGCTTAATGACGTGTTTGGTATTATATTCAGCTTTAGTTGGAAGGGCGCTGCTCTAGCGTGTGTGGTCGTAGCGTTGCCTCTGATGGTACGTTCTATACGACTGAGCTTAGAAACCGTAGACAGTAAACTTGAAGAGGCCGCAGCTACATTGGGCGCTTCACCTTTTCGTGTGTTCTTCACTATTACATTACCGCTGATGATCCCAGGGATCATTACTGGCACCATGCTTTCATTTGCAAGAAGTCTGGGTGAATTTGGTGCGACTATCAGCTTCGTTTCAAATATTCCCGGTGAAACTCAAACCATCCCTTTAGCCATGTATACCTTTATTGAAACCCCAGGAGCAGAAATGGAAGCCGCACGTTTGTGTGTCATTTCTATTGTGATCGCACTGAGTTCACTGATGCTTTCTGAATGGCTCAACAAAAAGTCAGCAAAACGTTTGGGGGGCAACGCATGAGTCGCATGAGCGCTTTAGTCCTCCAATATCAGCAACAGCTTGGTGAAACATTTTTTGATATTGACTTAGAATTGCCAAGTACTGGTATTACGGCAATTTTCGGTCGTTCTGGTGCAGGTAAAACTTCACTTATCAATGCCATTAGTGGTCTCAAACAACTAGATAGTGGCTTGATCAGCGTATCTGGAACCATTCTGTTCGATAGTGAAAATGGCATCAACTTACCAACGCACAAACGCAACGTCGGCTATGTATTCCAAGAATCGCGATTGTTCCCACACATGAAAGTCGCGGCGAATCTTAAGTACGGCATGAAAGGTGCTGACAAAGCGCACTTTGAGCAAATAGTCTCGTTGCTATCGTTGGGCTCGCTGCTTGATCGCTATCCAGCCCGTCTGTCTGGCGGTGAGAAGCAACGTGTTGCGATTGGCCGCGCACTGTTGTCTAAGCCCAGCATTCTATTGATGGATGAGCCATTGGCGTCTCTGGACTTACCTCGTAAGCGTGAAGTAATGCCGTTTCTGGAAAACTTATCTGAAACCGTTCAAATACCGATTATCTATGTCACTCATAGCCTCAATGAAATATTACGCTTGGCAAATCACCTTGTGATCATTGAGCAAGGCAAAGTTATTTCATCGGGGATGACGGAAGAGGTATGGGCATCGAGAGCCATGCAACCGTGGCAATCTTTTTCAGAGCAAAGTTCGTTGTTTGAAGCGACATTAGCGGAACATAATGATGATTATGCGTTGTCACGTCTAACGTTAGGTAAATCAACGTCACTTTGGGTTCAAAAGGTGTCGAGCGAGCTTGGCACTACGGTAAGGCTGCAAGTGAGGGCAAATGATGTCTCTATCACGCTACAGCAGCCGCAAGGCACTTCGATACGTAATATCCTTCCTGTCACTATTAAAAGGGTAGAGACGCACCAGCAAGGCTCGAATAAGCAGAGTGTCGCTGTCGAGTTAGAACTTGAGGCCGGATGCTACCTATGGGCGACTATTACATTGTGGGCGCTGGATGAGCTGAATTTAGAAATTGGACAACGTGTCTACGCACAAATTAAAGGCGTGAGTGTTGCGCAAAGAGATATTGCGATAACGCACTAAACTTATGCACTAAGTTCATGCCGCAAGCTCATGCGATAAGATATTCAGATCTAGCGGTAATACATTAAGGCCCAACGACGTACTTGGTTTCTGGTTTCATTTTAGAACGGGTAAAACTCGAACTTGATTCTGTGACTCGATCTTGATTCCATAAATGACTACATGCGTCATTTTATACGGTGTAACTGCCAGTTTTGCGTCATACTGTATGAGTGTTAACGCATACCTTCCGTGCGATGAGAAAAGTTAGAATTCTAAGAGCCACAACGAGAATCCCTGCACTAACAAGAACCCAGACGTTACATTCGAATAATAGAAGAAGCGAGCAGAAAAAGAACGTATAGAAAAAGCTGCTGGTACAAAAAAGCCGCATGTTTTAAATAACATACGGCTTAATCATTAAGTTTTCCTTAAGCATTCAACCTAAATTTAGGTGCTCTGAATAGCTTAGCGGATGAAAACTTCTTTGAAATCACGCTTCAAGATAGCATCACGGCGCGCTTTCTTGATTTGCTTAGCCATGTCTTTTACACAGTTATGTAAAATTTGGTCAAGCAGTTGAGCTCGGTACTCTTCTTTTTCTTCATCAGTCATGCCTTCTGGAAGTTTAAGAGTAGGGAACTCCTCCATCATGTTTACGCCAGCGAAAGCTTGGCTAACAGAGATTAGAGCGTGGAATTGCTCGAAGTTGTCTAAAACATTTTGTGCGCTTGCTGGAAGGCTGCTCCAAGTTTCACGCACTGCTTCTTCAGACACTTCGTGAATAGAAGTAACCATGTTGTGCATCTCTTTAGGCACTTCATCAAATTCGATAACTTGGCGAAGCTCTGGTGAGATAGTGGTTAAATCGATTTCTTGTACTTCGTTGTTTGTAGCGTCTGACATAGTATTTCTCTTTAAAAAGAAACAATGCTAAAAAGATCTGTAAAAAAGTCAATATAATATAGAGATTAGGGCATGATTTAAGCCCAAATTTGAGCTACTTTGAATATTCAACACTAGATAAAGGTGATGTGATGATAGAAAAGGGATCTTCGATGCGCATATTGCTAGTTGATGACGTTCAACTGGATAGGATGCAACTCGCTATTCGACTCAAGCAACTGGGTCATGTTGTAGAAGCTGTTGGTAGCGGAAAAGAAGCCCTGAATGTTTATTCTGATTTTGATCCTGAACTCGTGTTACTGGATATCAGCATGCCAGACATGGATGGTTTTGAGGTCGCTAACGAAGTTCGTCGGCAATTCCCAGAATGGGTTCCGATCATCTTTTTGAGCGGTCATGAAGAGCCTGAAATGATCGCAAAAGCGATTGATGCCGGCGGCGATGACTATTTGATCAAACCAGTAAACAAAGTTGTTTTGAACTCTAAGTTGATTGCGATGCAGCGTATTGCGCACATGAGACGAGAGTTAAAACAGAGTACCGCCAAACTCGAAGAACTGAATATTTTACTGCAACAACAAGCCAACGAAGACGGCCTAACCAAATTATACAACCGTCGATATATGGATACTAAGCTTGAAGAGAGCATTGCATGGCACGGACGACGTAATATATCCATGACCGTCATACTACTCGATGTTGACTTCTTTAAGCCTTACAACGATAACTATGGCCACATTCAAGGGGATAAGTGCCTGCAAGGGCTTGCCAATACTTTGAAAGAGCTCTTTGTTCGAGCTGGAGAGTTTGTTGGACGTTACGGCGGTGAAGAGTTCGTCATCATTCTGAGTGATACCGATAGCTCAGGGGCTAATTTACAGGCCAATCGTGTAAAAGAAGCACTGCATCAAATGAACTACGTCCACGACTACTCAGCAGTGTCTGATAGGGTGACAGCGTCACAAGGTGTGTTGTCATTCATCCCTGAAGGTGGTGAAGCTATCGCTTCTATTTACGAAAAGGTTGACCAAGCACTGTATCAAGCCAAGCAAAGTGGAAGAAATACCTACATACAACGCGATATTATGGAGCTTGAGCAATAGTTGACGAGCTTCGGTAGTAACCTGAATTATACTTCTAGTAGCTTATAAGCTAGGAAGTGACTTAAGTGATAAAAGAAATGCAGCATTCCAAGTCATTCGTCATGACTAACTCAAACAAAGGTCTTGTATTAACTCTGTTTGTTTCCGTGTCTCCAACCGCTGTTAACGCAGCTTCACTCTCTGAACTGGTCAGGAAAGACATTGAACAAACCTTCGCAACGAGTGTTTTGCTCAATGATACGGATGTGTTTACCTTTGGCATAAATAATTTTGATCCCAACAAAGTCTTTAGTTTGGACAATGAAGATATTGGCTCTAATGACTCAGTAAGTCGCCGACAAAATATCGCGTCCCTCAGCCTTCCTTATACCTTTGAAGTGCCAAGTTATATTGAAGACAACCATCAAGAAGTCACTCTTCGTTTATCTGCGTTGCGGATAGAGAAGGATGTTCAATATGCCAGTTCAACGATAAGCGACTTTCAAAAAGAGTCTGTTGTTTCTGGTTACGTTGAGTATGCAAACGTATCCCAGTTGAACGAATACTGGAGTTTTAGTTCTGCAATTGGTAACCATATTTCCTATTATCGAAACGATTTTGAATATCGTTCTTCGTTGCTTGCACCAATTCAAGGTCAGCTGGATGGTCTTTATCTGAACACGGATGCTTGGGCATACATAATAGAGCCTAAGATAAAGTTGATGTTTGAAGATAAGAATGACTGGGGTAAATATAAACTCAGTACCAGTTGGCATTACTTTAATGGTATAGGTTGGGGAGAAGCCAATAACGGTAATATTGGTCACCCAGAAGGTTGGTACATAGCAAATGAAGCTAAGATCTTCTATGACTTAGTTCGTTGGGACAAAAACATCACATCCATGTATTCGAGTATAAGAAGAATAGATATTGGTGGTGATACTGTCGCGTCTATGGGCACTACAGCTTACTACGAAGGTAGTGTAGGTTGGTTGCTTAACCCAAATCTGTTTAATGACTGGGTCGACAATGTAGGAATAGGGTTTACTATCAATTACGGAAGTAGTTTGAAAGGAGGGAGCTTAGTCATCTTCTTTAACCAAGACTAGTCTAAGCACCAACGCTTTCGATGTTCACACCGTTAAATTACGATGTTCAGAGCTTTACATTCCAAGACTTTCAACGTCTTTAACTATCGACACACAGCTTGTTTCGGCCAGTTTCTTTTGCTTTGTACAGTGCGTTATCGGCAAGTTTCAAGACTTCTACGGGTTGTTTAGTGGTTCTACTATCAGACAGCCCAATGCTCACCGTTACGTTTACGACTTCAGTTGATTTGTTGCTCTGACCACGCTTTTTAATGCCGACTTCATGGTCGTCAGGGCGATCGTTGCTATTTCGAATCGTCATATCGTAGTTTTGTACTTCGGAAATGAGTACTTGAAGGTGCTCTTTAACCTGTTCCGAGTATTTGCCTTTAAAAATAATCGTAAACTCTTCACCACCATAGCGATAAGCTTTTGCACCACCGGTTGTTTCACTCAATATACGTGCCACCAACTTCAACACATCGTCGCCAATGTCATGCCCGTAGGTATCGTTAAATTTCTTGAAGTGGTCGATATCAACCATCGCCATTGAGTATTTTCGCCCTAAGTGCTTCATATCCACTTCTAGTGCGTGTCTACCTGGGATGTTAGTTAAACGGTCATTAAAGGCCATGTCATGGCTAGCAGAGACGACATAGACAATGAATAGCGTACCAGACAACGAGAACATCGTACTAGAGATGTATTGCACATCAAAAAATATGAATGTACTAGTAGAAAGTAAAATTGCGCTGTATACGACAACATCAATCGCGCGGTTGTATACCAGAACTAAAATCGAAGTGAGGCCAAGTAAACAAAGGCTATACAGCACTAAAACGAAAGGCAGCCTCGAGAATCCGTTAACGATAAACAGGATACCTTCGCTCCATGACTCAAATCCGCCTGACTGGAAGTGAGAAACAATTAATTGTGCCCATACCGTAAACAGAACGAGAACCAAAGCATATAGGAACATGGATTTCGAGTTAACGCCGTTATCTGGGAAGGCATACACCAGTAAGCATGTTACAGGAACTAAAGCGGTTAACAGAGACAGTTCTAATAGAGTGGTGCCTGTGTTGAGTGGCGTTTGTAAACGAACTTGAATGATGAGGTATGCGACGAGCATGGTTAAGGACACCATGGCCATACGACCTTGCTTAAATGTGTGGCACAGCAAAACCGCAACGCTCAATAGAATGTATGGGAGGTTGCTAGCAAACCCTAAGTTTGAATCCGTCACTAGGATGACGTTGTTCATACCTGCAAGTAATATTGCTAATAGAAGTAAGGGAAAGCAAAATCGAAATATGCTCGACGTGACGAAAGAAGATGTCATTTATGTGGTGAGCCTAACTATAATGATGATCTTATATTTTAATTTTATACGTAGGATACGGGTAAACAAGCAATTGCCAAGCTTTTTCATTAAATTATAGCAAAAACATGATCATAGCTCGCTAATTGTACAATTAAATTTATATGTGTTTCAGTTGCTATTAACCTAAGAACGAGCTAAACAGTATATATGATAAATGAAACAGCCGTTATTGATACTTAACTAAATTAAGATGGTTTGTGCTTAAGAGTTAGGTGGTTACCTAAGTAGCAATGAACAGATGTTATACGACTAGCTGCAGAAGCGGTTAGCAACAACGGCTATTAGTCACAACAATGATTAGCTGCAACAACGATTAAACTAGAAATAACCGCTCAACATGGAGGTAATGCCGATCAGTTAAAGCCAAAGTGATCGGTTGAAGGATCCTTCCGAGCTGT
>NZ_JBGOOI010000052.1:0-34744 GCF_041439605.1 Vibrio sp. 1F169
AGTACCTGGCTACGAACCAGGCGGTCGGAGGTTCGAATCCTCCAGGGCGCACCACATTATTAGAGAAAGCCTCGTTTTTACGAGGCTTTTTTTATGTCCGCTATAAATTTGTTGCAACAATGTTAAATTTGTGGTGTTTTTAACTTGTTGTATTTAAAGTAATTCTTGATTGCTTCTTTGTTATTCCACCTTTCTCATATCAATTCTCAGAAAAGCCCCGTTTAAGTCACAGTTTAAATATCTAAAAATGACTCATTTGACAGATTTATGTGATCTGATAGGCGAATAATTAACCTTATGTGTGCGTTATCCGTAACAGAACCTTAAACAAAATTGACAAACTTTTACCAATCGAGATAATCCATGGGTCGGGATCACTATTCGCTGAAATCCTGTACGTATGTCAGGATGACGAAGAAAGGAAGCAACATGACTAATATTGGAAGCCTGCTAGGAGATGCGGCGACTCTAATGATAACGGGGATGTCCGTTGTCTTTATTTTCTTAACTATTCTAGTTTACCTCGTTCGGTTGATGTCAAAACTGGTACCAGAAGAAGTACCGGAGCCGATCGCAGCACCTAAAAAAATTCAAAAATCACAATCAAACCCTTCAGCTGTTAGTCCACAGGTAGTGGCAGCAATTTCGGCCGCGGTTCATCAATACCGTGCGTCTACTGCTAAGTAGCATTTAAAGGATTAAAAAGGAGTTTATGAGCATGTCTAAACCACTAGCTATCACAGATGTGGTACTTCGTGACGCGCACCAGTCACTATTTGCTACTCGTATGCGTATCGAAGATATGCTGCCAATTGCGGCAGAACTGGATAAAGTCGGTTACTGGTCACTTGAGACTTGGGGCGGCGCAACGTTTGATTCGTGCATCCGTTTTCTTGGAGAAGATCCGTGGGAACGTTTACGAGAGCTGAAAAAAGCGATGCCCAACACACCAATGCAGATGCTACTGCGTGGTCAAAATTTATTGGGTTACCGTCACTACGCGGATGATGTAGTAGAAAAGTTTGTTGAACGTGCCCATAGTAACGGCATGGACGTATTCCGTATTTTTGATGCGATGAATGACGTACGTAACTTTGAAACCGCAGTGAAAGCAACGATTGATGTTGGCGGCCACGCTCAAGGTACGTTGTCTTACACAACCAGTCCGGTTCACAACTCAGATACGTGGGTTGATTTGGCTAAGCGCCTAGAGGATCTAGGTTGTCATTCACTATGCATCAAAGATATGTCAGGTTTATTAAAGCCTTATGAAGCGGAAGAGCTAATCACTCGCATCAAAGCGTCTTGTGATGTGCCTCTAGCGCTGCATAGCCACGCGACAACGGGTCTATCAACCGCTACAGCCGTTAAAGCTGTTGAAGCGGGTATTGATATTCTAGACACCGCAATCTCTTCTATGAGCTGTACTTACGGCCATACACCAACCGAAACGGTTGTTGCTATGCTAGAAGGCACAGAGCGCGACACGAATCTCAAACTAGACCAAATCGAACCAATCGCGGCTTACTTCCGTGATGTACGTAAAAAGTATGCGAAATGGGAAGGCCAGCTAAAAGGTGTCGATTCTCGAATCTTGATCGCTCAAGTTCCTGGCGGCATGTTAACCAACATGGAAGGCCAGCTTAAAGAGCAAGGCGCTGCCGATCGCATGGATGAAGTTCTAGAAGAGATCCCACGCGTACGTAAAGAGTTGGGTTACATTCCTTTGGTAACACCTACTTCTCAGATTGTCGGTACTCAAGCGGTTATCAACGTTCTAACGGGTGAGCGCTACAAGAGCATCACTAAAGAGACTGCGGGTCTACTGAAAGGCGAATACGGTCAAGCTCCTGCTGAGGTTGATGCTGAACTGCAAGCGAAAGTGTTAGATGGTGCTGAGCCAATCACGTGTCGTCCTGCTGATTTACTTAAGTCTGAAATGGATACGTTAACGACTGACCTTTTAGAAAAAGCGAAATCAGATGGTATTTCACTCGCTGAAGATACCGTTGATGATGTACTGACGTACGCACTATTCCCACAAGTGGGTCTTAAGTTCCTTAAAAACCGTCACAACCCTGAAGCGTTTGAACCTGCACCAACGGCTGAAGCTGCAACTTCTGTTGCGGTTGCACCACAACCTGCTGCTGGCGGCATTGAGAGCTACAGCGTGAAGGTTGATGGTCAAGTTTATGATGTTGAGGTTGGCCCTCAAGGTGAACTGACATCGGTATCTCCATCAGCGAAACCAGCACAAGCGGCTCAAGCAGCACCTGCTGCGGCTTCTGATGCAGAAGCGGTTCCAGCTCCGTTAGCGGGCAACATCTTTAAAGTCATCGTTCAGGCGGGTACTGAAGTGGCCGAAGGTGATGTTCTGCTGATCCTAGAAGCGATGAAAATGGAAACGGAAGTTCGAGCTGCTCGAAGTGGTATCGTTCAAGAATTGAATGTTAAAGAAGGCGATGCAGTTACTGTAGGCGCTCCACTACTAAGCTTAGCGTAAGGGAGTACCATGGAAGGATTGATGACCTTATGGTCTGAAACAGGGATTGCTAACTTTGAGTTCGGCCAGATCTGTATGATGTTGGTTGGTTGCTCACTGTTGTTTTTGGCAATTCGCAAAGGGTTTGAACCTTTACTGCTGTTACCTATTGGTTTTGGTGCTGTATTAGCCAATATTCCAAATGCTGGATTCACGGATCCCGGTGGTTTGCTTTACTACGTTTACTACATTGGTATTGAAACTGGCATTTTTCCACTGCTGATCTTTATGGGTGTTGGAGCTATGACGGACTTTGGTGCGTTGATTGCTAACCCTAAAACACTGTGGCTCGGGGCTGCTGCTCAGTTTGGTATATTCGCAACACTATTTGGCGCGATCTTGCTGAACTATGTACCAGGAATGGAGTTCTCAATGGCAGATGCTTCGTCAATTGCGATCATTGGTGGTGCCGATGGCCCAACCGCGATCTTTTTGGCTAGCAAGCTATCTCCTGATCTATTAGGTGCGATTGCGGTAGCGGCGTATAGCTACATGGCTTTAGTTCCTATTATTCAGCCACCAATCATGAAAGCGTTAACGTCTCCTGAAGAGCGCCAAATTAAGATGGCTCAACTTCGTCATGTAAGCAAAGCTGAGAAGATCCTTTTCCCGCTAGCTGTACTGCTGATGACGATTTTGTTCCTACCTTCAGCAACCCCTCTAGTAGGTATGTTCTGTTTGGGTAATTTAATGCGTGAAGCGGGTGTGGTTGATCGTCTTTCAAAAACAGCCCAAAACGAACTGATTAACGTTGTGACTATTTTCCTTGGCCTAGGTGTTGGCTCTAAGCTTCAAGCGGATACGTTCTTGAACTTAGAGACACTGGGTATTCTAGGTTTAGGCGCGGTGGCGTTTAGTATTGGTACGGCTGGTGGTGTATTGATGGCGAAGCTGCTGAACCGCTTCTCGAAAGAAGACATTAACCCACTGATTGGCGCCGCTGGTGTATCAGCGGTTCCGATGGCGGCTCGTGTTGTGAATAAGGTTGGACTTGAGGCAAACCCTCAGAACTTCCTGTTGATGCATGCGATGGGTCCGAACGTAGCGGGTGTACTTGGTAGTGCCGTTGCTGCGGGTATCCTATTAGCTCTCGTAGGTTAATGAGTTACTTGGCTATGCTGCTCGTTACGTTAATTGGTCGTCAATTTACGCATGAGCGGTTAACTTCGCCTTATTAAATGGTTTATAGTCAAAGGGATGCTTTCGCATCCCTTTCTTTTTATTAATTAGGGTGCTTACTCATCAGGGCTTCTATCAATCAAGGAAATGTGGAAATGGAAAATAAACAGATTGCGATTACTCAATTCGGCGGCGTCGAAAACCTCAGTATTCAAACCAGTACTATTCCTGAGCCTAAGGCCGGAGAAGTGGTGGTTAAAGTTTCCTTTTCAGGCGTTAATCCTATTGATGTGAAAACCCGTGCTGGCCTTGGTTGGGCGGCAGCACAAAACAAAGACAACCTTCCTTGGGTTCCTGGTTACGATATTTCAGGGCAAATTGTCACGCTAGGCGAACAGGCAGAGCGTTTTACTGTTGGTGATAACGTAGCCGGCTTTATTGGTTTTCCACTGCAAGGTGGCGGTTATAGCCAGTATGTGTGTGTTCCAGAGGTCGCATTAAGTATGGTCCCAGATTCGGTTGCGTTAGAAGCGGCTGCAGCTTTACCACTCGCTAGCCAGACCGCAGCACAAGCGCTTAACAAAGCGGAAGTGAAAGAGGGCGATCGCGTACTCATCTTAGCGGGTGCTGGCGGCGTTGGTCATCTTGCGGTTCAAATCGCAGTGGCTGCAAAAGCTGAGGTTTACACGACCTGCAGCGAGGCCAACCTTGATTACCTTGCTACGTTAGGCGCTCATGCGATTAACTATAAATTTGCGCCAGCATCGGAAAGAGTCTCTGATGTTGATGTACTGATTGATTTAGTGGGGGGTGATACCGCGCTTGATGCGTTGAAGTGTTTGAAAGATGGTGCGAGAGTGGTAACGGTGCCTACGCTGTCTGCTGAATTAATTTGCGAGAAAGCGACATTATTGGGTTTCACTGCTTCAGGTATGCTCGTTGAGCCAAATCCAGAGCAAATGGACACTATGCTTTACATGGTTAGCGTAGGATTGCTCAAAACAGAAATTCAAACTATCTACCCGTTAGATGAAGCACAGTCGGCGCATCTACAAGTAGAAACCGGACACACCAGAGGCAAGGTACTACTTAAAATGCAAGAAGGTTAATATGCAGTGCTAGAGTTCTTTAATTCTCTTTTTGAAAACATAGCGTTGTGGTTTTCTGACTCGGCGCTGTGGGTGCTCTTCATTAGTGGCTTCTTGAGTGCCACATTGTTACCAGGGGGCTCAGAAGCAAGCCTTGTGGCAGCATTGAGCTTAGAACAGTTCTCAACATCATCAATCATTCTTCTGGCGACACTCGGTAATACTTTAGGCGGGCTGACCAACTATTGGATTGGTTTGTGGCTGCCTAATCGAACTCAATCTGAAAAGCATGGTCATAAGGCTATGGCTTGGCTGAGCCGCTATGGCTATTGGACACTGTTATTCAGTTGGTTGCCGATCATTGGTGACCCTTTGTGCTTAGCCGCGGGTTGGTTAAGGATGAAATTTATTCCTAGCGTTATTTTGATAGCGATTGGCAAAGCCGCTCGCTACAGCTTACTTGCTGCTATCTACTTCGGTTTTTTCTAAGGAGAACCTATGAAAAAGGTTTTACTTGGTACATTTTCCCTTATCGCCATTGCAGGCTGTTCTTACAATGTACCTAGCTCTACACCCTTCTTTTCCTCGTTACCTGAAGGTGTCACTCTGTTAGAAGAGGTTAAGCCTTCTAAAGATAAAGTGGTGATCCCTTACACCAAATATCAGCTTGAAAACGGCCTGACAGTTATTCTTTCCCCTGATGATTCTGATCCTCTTGTACATGTGGATGTTACCTATCATGTCGGCTCAGCTCGTGAAGAAATAGGCAAATCGGGCTTTGCTCATTTCTTCGAACACATGATGTTCCAAGGCTCTGAGAACGTCGGTGACCAGCAGCACTTTAAGATCATTACCGAGGCGGGTGGCTCGTTAAACGGCACGACTAACCGTGATCGTACTAACTATTTTGAAACCGTTCCATCTAACCAACTTGAGAAAATGTTGTGGTTAGAATCAGACCGAATGGGTTTTTTATTGGATGCGGTTTCTCAGAAGAAATTCGAAGTTCAAAGAGGCACGGTTAAAAACGAACGTGCTCAAAGTTATGAAAACCGTCCTTATGGCTTGATGTGGGAACGCATGGGTGAAGCGCTTTACCCTGAAGGTCATCCTTACTCATGGCAACCAATCGGTTATGTGGAAGATCTAGACCGTGTTGATGTGAATGACCTTAAGGCGTTCTTCCTACGTTGGTACGGCCCAAATAATGCGGTACTGACTATCGGTGGTGATATCGACGTTGATGACACGCTAGAGTGGGTTAATCAGTACTTTGGACCAATCCCTCAAGGTCCGGAAGTTAAGGCTGCTGAGAAGCAACCAGCTGTTCTAACAGAAGATAAGTACATCACGTTAGAAGACAACGTTCGTCAGCCGATGGTGCTTGTTGGTTGGCCAACAACCTACCGCGGTGAAGATACGCAAGCTTCACTGAATGCGCTGTCTAACGTGTTAGGTTCAGGGACCAACAGTTATCTGTACCAAAACCTCGTAAAAACGCAAAAAGCGGTGAGTGCAGGCTCTTTCCACGATTGTGCTGAGCTCGCTTGTACTATGTATGTCTATGCGATGGGTGACTCAGGTGAAAAAGGAGATTTGACGGTTCTAAATAAAGAACTGATGGAAACCCTAGAACAATTTTCGAAAGGCGGTGTGGAACAAGATCGTCTAGATCAAATTACCGGCATGGCTGAAGCGAATGCGGTGTTTGCACTGCAAAGTGTTAGAGGCAAGGTTTCACAGCTAGCGTCAAATCAAACCTTCTATGGCCAGCCTGATCGTATTGAATCACAACTCGATCAAATCCGAGCTGTTACCCCTGAAAGCGTAAGCAAGGCGTACCGAGATTTTATCGAAGGTAAGCACAAGGTTACCTTGAGTGTGGTTCCTAAGAAAAAACTCGACTTAGCGGTTCGCGAGGCTACATTTAGCACTCCTGCTCGTACCCTTCCTGAATACAGCAAAGTGACAGAAGAACAATTGGATTTCAGAAAGGCACCGAACACATTTGATCGCAGCGTGATGCCTGAAGTGAACTTTGGTGTTGAAGCGACCATGCCTGAGCTGTATCGCATGCATTTTGCTAATGGTACTGACTTGATTGGTACTGTGACTAGCGAAACGCCGACAGTGCAGCTACAAATTCAACTCCCTGCGGGTGAGCGCTATGTTGGTAAAGGTCAAGAGGGTTTGGCGAACCTAACTGCATCGATGATGGAAGAAGGTTCGACTAAACGAACGGTTGAAGAGTTACAGGCGACCTTAGATAAGCTTGGTAGTAGCGTAAGCATTAGTGCCGGCAGCTATACCACAGATATTTCAATCTCGACGTTAGAGAAAAACCTGCCTCAAACCTTAGCGATCGTGCAAGAAGTTTTATTCGAGCCTAAGTTTGATGTTCAAGATTTCGAACGCGTTAAGAGTCAGATGTTAGAAGGCGTAGTGTATCAGCATCAACAACCGAGCTGGATGGCTTCTCAAGCAACCCGAGAAGTGTTGTTTGGTAGCAGTATTTTTGGTCGAGCGAGTGATGGCACCAAGGACTCCCTAGAATCGTTAACTCTAGACGATGTAAAACTGTTTTACAGTCAGCACTATACTCCTGAGGGAGCTAATATTGTTATTGTAGGGGACATCTCGAAGGAGGAGGTTGGAAAGCAGCTTCAGTTCTTTGAAGAATGGCAAGGTGACGCAGCACCACTTACTCGTCCACAGATCATCAAGGAGCTTTCGGGCCAGAACTTGTACTTAGTGGATAAGCCGGGAGCACCACAAAGTATTGTACGCTTAGTTCGTAAAGGGTTACCGTTTGATGCGACTGGTGAATTGTATTTAAGTCAATTGGCTAACTTTAATTTAGCCGGTAACTTCAATAGCCGTATCAACCAGAACCTGCGTGAAGACAAGGCCTACACTTACGGTGCAAGCGGTTACTTTGCGAGTACGCGTGAAACTGGTGCGGTAGTGTTTAGTGCTCAAGTTAGAGCCAATGCGACGGTTCCATCGATTCAAGAGTTTATTGCTGAGCTAAATGAATTTAGTCAGAGTGGATTAACTGACGAAGAGGTGAAATTTATGCGCCTTGCCGTCGGTCAACAAGATGCGCTTAAATACGAAACACCAAGTCAAAAGGCTGGATTGTTGAGTAATATTGTTACGCTGAGCCTTGATGAAGACTACCTACAGCAGCGCAACCAGATAGTAGAAACGGTTTCAAAAGAGACTTTAAATGAGCTCTCGAAGAAATGGTTTGACCCGAATGATTATCAAATAATTGTTGTTGGTGACGCGACTTCGCTGCGCCCTCAATTAGAAAAGTTAGATATTCCAATAGAAGAGCTTGAAATCATTCGTTAGAGTACACATTAAAGGGGGAGGGAAGAGATTCTACTTTTCTCCTCCAACCTAATTTATGATAGTTCTAATAAGAACAATATAAGATAAGTGAACAGAATTTTGACTGATTTTGCTGCGCGACTAAAGCAAGTTGCAACCAACCCTAAGACCTTCTCTCAATTTGGTCGTGGTGTTGAAAGGGAAACATTGCGCTACACGGAAGATGGGCATCTTGCTACTGGGCCGCACCCTAAGGCTTTAGGATCTGCGTTGATGAACGAATGGGTAACGACCGATTTCTCTGAGTCGCTACTGGAGTTTATCACGCCTGTTTCTAACGACGTTCCGACGCTTTTGAATCAGTTGTCTGATATCCATCACTTCACTCAAACCAAGTTAGACGGCGAAAAGCTGTGGCCACTCTCTATGCCTTGTTATGTGGGGAGTGAAGATTACATTCAGCTTGCGCAATACGGTACTTCTAACAACGGTAAGATGAAGACGCTATATCGTGAAGGCCTAAAGCGTCGCTACGGTAGTCTGATGCAGATTATTTCGGGTGTTCACTTCAACTTTTCTTTCCCAGAAAGCTTTTGGGACAGTCTGTTTGGAGAGCAAACCGAAGAAGCGCGTTGCGAAGCTAAATCAGATGCGTACTTCGGTTTGATTCGTAATTACTACCGCTTTGGTTGGTTAATCCCATACTTCTTCGGTGCTTCACCTGCGCTATGTTCTTCTTTTATCAAAGGAAGAGAAACCAACCTACCTTTTGAAAAGGTTGGAGAAACACTGTATCTACCCAAAGCAACGGCATTGCGCTTAAGTGACCTTGGTTACACCAACAGTGCGCAAAGTGTACTGAAGATTGGCTTCAACAGCCTAGACCAATACCTTGAAGGTTTGAATCAAGCGATTCGCACACCATCAGAAGAATTCGCTGAGATTGGCACTAAGGTTGATGGGGAATACCGTCAACTAAATAGCAACGTACTGCAAATTGAGAATGAGCTTTATGCTCCAATCCGTCCTAAGCGTGTGGCGAAAAGTGGTGAGAAACCATCTGAAGCACTGGCTCGTGCTGGCGTTGAGTACATCGAGGTTCGCTCTTTAGACGTAAACCCATTCAGTTCAATTGGTATCAATGAACAGCAAGTTCGCTTCTTAGATTTATTCCTAACGTGGAGCGTGTTATCAGACTCTGCTGAAATGGATAACTGCGAGCTTGAATGCTGGCGCGATAACTGGAATAAGGTGATCTTAGAAGGTCGTCAGGTTGGTTTAGAGCTCAAGATTGGTTGTGATGGCGAAAGACTGTCTCTGCAAGACTGGGCTAAAAATGTATTCAAAGATCTTCGAGTTATCGCTGAGTTGATGGATGCTGAGCAAGGTGGTCGTGCATACCAAGAAACGTGCGATACGCTTGAAGCCTGGATTGATAACCCAGAGTTGACCATTTCTGGCCAGTTATTAGAAGAGACCAAGAAATTGGGTGGTTTGGGTAAAGTGGGTTGTGCGTTAGGAAAAACGTATGCTCAGCAACACAAGGCACACCAATATAAAGTTTATTCTGCTGAGTTAATGGAAGCGGAAGTTCAACGCTCTGTCATTGCTCAACAGCAAAGTGAAGAAGCGAGCACTCAAGATTTTGATAGTTTCTTAACGGACTATTTTTCATATTTAAAAGCATAGCGAGACTTTGGTGGAAAGGAAGCAAACCTTATTAGGTCAGTCTACTCATGTGGGTGGAAAATGGTTACCTGTCGTGACTGTTAGTATTGTCTCTAGCCTATTGGTTGGATGTGCGACGCCTCCTCCTAAGCAGCAAAATAATATATGCAGCATCTTCAGAGAGCACCCTTCTTGGTATGAAGATGCGGTCGATATGCAAGATGAGTGGGGCACACCGATTAACGTCGCGATGGCTTTTGTTAAACAAGAGAGCAGCTTTCGACATGATGCGCGTCCACCAAAAGATTATATTCTTGGCTTTATACCGTGGGGAAGAGTCAGTAGTGCCTACGGCTATGCACAAGCTCAAGACCCTGCTTGGGAAGACTTTCAAAAAGCGACCAATAATGGTGGTTCGAGAACCAACTTTGATGATGCATTGATGTTCATTGGTTGGTACACCAGCGAGACGCGCCGTCAGTTAGGGATCTCATTATGGGACCCGTATAACCAATATCTGGCTTATCATGAAGGCCGAGGTGGCTATAAGCGCAAATCATACAACAGCAAACCATCGTTGATTAAGGTGGCTCGCAAAGTCGAACAGCAAGCAAAAGATTATGGATGGCAACTTAAACAGTGCCGAAAAGAACTAGAAGACAATCGAAGTTGGTTTTTTTAAAGCCAATCGTCATGGAGAATAGCAATGCCTTTATTAGATAGTTTTACTGTTGATCACACGCGCATGAACGCACCTGCAGTTCGTGTTGCTAAAACAATGCAAACCCCCAAAGGGGATACCATTACGGTATTTGACCTGCGTTTTACTGCGCCAAACAAAGACATCCTATCTGAGAGAGGTATTCATACTCTCGAGCACCTATACGCTGGGTTCATGCGTGCTCACCTCAATGGCTCTGCGGTTGAGATCATTGATATTTCGCCTATGGGTTGTCGTACCGGTTTCTATATGAGCTTGATTGGTACGCCTTCAGAGCAGCAAGTGGCTGAAGCTTGGTTAGCGGCTATGCAAGACGTACTGAAAGTTGAGAACCAGAATAAGATCCCTGAGTTGAACGAATACCAGTGTGGTACTGCGGCAATGCACTCCTTAGATGAAGCTAAAGAGATTGCGAATGCAATCATCGCTACCGGTATTTCAGTAAACAAAAATGATGAACTGGCATTGCCAGAGTCGATGCTTCAAGAGCTTAAAATCGACTAATCACTTTTCTTTACTTTAGATGCGCTTCACTCTAGATACATTTCAATCTAGAGGCAGAGCGAGTTAGATACTAAAAGGCCCGGTTCAATGAACCGGGCCTTTTGTTGTAGAAGGACTTAGTTGGTAACTCAGAGGGTTACTCTCATATAATGAGTCGCCTCTATCCGTTTACGATCTGCGGAAACACACGCACCAGCTTGATACGATTCTCTTCGAGCTCAACAATTTCCATTGGATGGCTGGCAACCTGAACACTCAGGTGACTCTCTGGAATATCTTCAAGATGCTCCAGTATCAAACCATTAAGTGTTCTTGGTCCATCGGTAGGCAGTGCCCACTGCAAACCTTTATTTATATCTCGGATATTAGCGCTGCCTTCAATCAAGAAGCTACCATCGCTTTGCGGTGTGATCTCTTCAGATAAACTTGGTGCGATTGAAGTCGTAAATTCGCCCACGATCTCTTCGAGAATATCTTCGAGGGTAACCAAACCGTTAATATCGCCATACTCATCAACAATCAAACCGATACGTTGTTTGTTGCGTTGGAATTTAAGCAGTTGGGTGTTAAGCGGTGTCGCTTCCGGAATAAAGTAGATCTCATCTGCAGCACGCAGCAGGGTCTCTTTATTGAATTCGTTCTTTTCGAGCATCAAGCGATAAGCTTCACGTAACCTCAGCATGCCAACCACTTCATCTATCTGATCACGGTACAACACGATGCGACCATGAGGTGAATGAGTGAGCTGACGCACGATCGATTTCCAATCATCATTGATGTCGATGCCGGTGATCTCGTTACGTGGCACCATTATGTCATTCACGGTGACGTGTTCTAAATCGAGAATAGACACCAACATATCTTGGTGACGCTGTGGTATTAGGCTACCCGCTTCATTTACTACGGTTCTGAGTTCTTCTGAGCTTAGATGATCGGTTGCATCATGGTTAGCTTTAACGCCTAAGATACGAATGAAGCCATTGGTAATAAAGTTGACCAAGATAACCAATGGAGATAGCACCTTCATCAGTATTATTAATAGAATACTGCTGGCGTAAGAAACTCGTTCAGGGAAAAGAGAAGCGATGGTTTTTGGTGTAACCTCAGCAAACACGAGGATCACTAGGGTCAGGGCTCCGGTTGCGATTGCAACGCCGATATCTCCGTAGATACGCATACCAAGAATAGTCGCGATCGCGGATGCAAGAATATTGACGAGATTGTTGCCGATGAGAATAAGGCCAATCAATCTGTCTGGGCGACTTAGAAGTTTTTCTACGCGTTTGGCACCTTTATGACCCGTATTGGCCAAGTGCTTTAAACGGTAGCGGTTCAAGGACATCATGCCCGTTTCGGAACCAGAGAAATAACCAGAAATTACAATGAGACACGCGAGTAGCGCAAATAAGATACCCGTTGATATGTCGTCCAAAACTATTCTTTTCCTTTTTGTGTATCTTGATTAATTTATGACCGAACATGGTCGAGATGTCAATTGAATGTATCGTACTCAATATTTTAAAGGCAAGGTGTGAGAGCTTGCCTTCATTATACAGACTAATTCAGGATTATTTCCTGAACGAAGCGGCTACCGAAGTAAGCTAATGTGAGCATGGTGGCACCCGCAAGGGCAAACCATGTGACTTTTTGCCCACGCCAACCTTTCTGATAGTGACCCCAAAGAAGGATGGAATAGATAACCCAAGCTATAAAAGACAATACTGCTTTATGTGCTTTACCTTGAGCAAACATATCTTGTACGAAGATAAGTCCAGTTAATAAAGTACCTGTTAACAAACCATTACCGATTAAAATGATCTTGAAAAGCTGTCTTTCCACCATCATTAAGGGAGGTAGGTTAGGGTTTATTACTAAGGCTTTTTTCTTTTTAAGTTTGTGATCTAACCACGCGAGTTGCATAGCGTATAGCGCACCGATGGTAAGTGTCGCGTATGAGAACAGAGCCAAAGAGATGTGCACAAGCAGCTTTGGGTCATTCTCTAAGTGTTTGATGAAGGTGCTAGGAAGAAAAGTGGCAGCCATTAGATTTAGAGCAGCGAAGCTATAAACAACAGGTAAGATGAACCACAAACGTGTTTTGAGCATAGCACCGCTCATGACCACAGATATGATTAAACTGATTAAAGAAGCAACGTTTAAGATACTGAGGTTTTGACCACTGGCATTAAAGATTAAATCGCCAAGCAACCAAGCATGGAAAGCTAAAGCAAGTAATGCGCTGATAAACACCGTTTTTACACGGATTCCTGTTTGGTGCACGAGACCTGGAATGATCGTGAAAATCGCCATTGTATAAAGAAAGGCTGCTGCGATCGCAATAAGACTGTCCATGGTATCCATTTAAATGATTACTAATTGGCGAATTATACCTCGCATCGCTCTTTGGGGCTATGGTGAACCTCATTCAATTCCAAGTGAATAATGTCTCACATCACATGCGTGGATGATTAACGCTCCACAACGGGTATGACTCTAATCCGCGCTAATGTATACTCACAGTAATAGTCGCAGTTTTGAGCGAAGAGAAAACTATGTTTGATAATTTAACGGATCGTCTATCCAAAACGCTGAAAAACATCAGCGGTAAAGGTCGCCTGACCGAAGACAATATTAAAGAGACGCTGCGTGAAGTACGTATGGCGCTACTTGAAGCCGACGTTGCACTGCCAGTTGTCCGCGATTTTGTTAAGCGCGTTAAAGAAGGCGCTGTAGGTGTTGAGGTTTCTAAATCTCTCACACCGGGTCAAGAATTCATTAAGATCGTTCAAGCTGAACTTGAAGCTGTGATGGGGGAGTCTAACGAGGCTCTTGACCTAGCAGCACAACCGCCAGCAGTTATCTTAATGGCGGGTCTACAAGGTGCGGGTAAAACCACATCGGTAGGTAAGCTATCTAAGCTCCTGACTGAGCGTGATAAGAAGAAAGTTTTGGTTGTGTCTGCCGACGTTTACCGTCCAGCCGCGATCAAACAGCTTGAAACCTTAGCAAGCGATGTGGGTGTCGACTTCTTCCCATCTTCAGCTGACCAAAAGCCTCTTGATATTGCAAACGCTGCAATCGACCACGCGAAGAAGAAATTCTACGATGTGCTAATTGTCGATACTGCCGGTCGTTTGGCTATCGATGAAGAGATGATGGGTGAAATCAAAGAGCTTCATACTGCCATTAAACCAGTAGAGACGCTGTTCGTTGTTGATGCTATGACAGGTCAAGATGCTGCGAATACTGCAAAAGCCTTTGGCGATACGCTACCACTAACCGGTGTTATCTTAACGAAAGTGGATGGTGACGCGCGTGGTGGTGCTGCACTGTCTGTTCGTCACATCACAGGTAAGCCGATTAAATTCTTAGGTGTGGGTGAAAAGACTGACGCATTAGAACCATTCCACCCAGATCGTGTTGCTTCTCGCATCCTAGGTATGGGCGACGTACTGTCGCTTATTGAAGATCTACAGAAAAACGTTGATACCGAAAAAGCAGAGAAGCTGGCTAAGAAGTTCAAAGAGAAGAAAGGCTTTGACCTTGAAGACTTCCGTGAGCAACTTGGTCAGATGAAAAACATGGGCGGCATGATGGGCATGATGGATAAGCTTCCAGGCATGTCTCAACTACCAGACAACGTTAAAGATAAAGTTGATGACAAGATGTTCAAGCAAATGGAAGCGATCATCAACTCTATGACAATGAAAGAGCGTCAGCGCCCAGACCTAATCAAAGGCTCACGCAAAAAGCGTATTGCTGCAGGTTCTGGTACGCAAGTACAAGATGTAAACCGTATGCTTAAACAGTTCACTCAAATGCAGAAGATGATGAAGAAAATGCAGAAAGGTGGAATGAAAGGCATGATGCGCAACATGCAAGGCATGATGGGCGGCGGTGGAGGTATGGGCGGAATGGGTGGTGGTTTTAACCCGTTTGGCCGATAATCTACAAATGTAAGCTTTAGCTACGTTACTTTTCATAGTGTTAGCCGTGTCACAGAAAGTGAGCGGTGGCTATGTTGGTGAAAAAATAGCTAAAGCCCTTGCATTGCCCCGGAATAAGAGTAAAATTCCGGGGCTTTAATTTGGCACGAGACCCCAAGCTATTTACTTATACTTGGGGTTAATTATTTTATTAAGAAAGCAAAGAGGACGACATGGTAACCATTCGTTTGGCACGTCACGGTGCAAAGAAGCGCCCATTTTATCAAATCGTAGTTGCGGATAGCCGTAACTCTGTAACTGGCCGTTTCATCGAGAAAGTAGGTTTCTTTAACCCTACTGCTCAAGGTCAAGAAGAAGGTCTACGTCTAGACCTAGATCGTGTTAACCACTGGGTTGGTCAAGGCGCATCTCTATCTGACCGCGTAGCTAAGCTAGTTAAAGACGCTCAAAAAGCGGCTTAATTCTTTTTTAAAAAGAGAAATAGCTTATGTCGATGAAGGGTAAAGAAACGATGAGCGAGCAAAACGAAAGAATTGTTATGGGTAAACTTGGGTCTACCTATGGTATTCGTGGCTGGCTTAAAGTGTTCTCCTACACAGACAATGCTGAAAGCATATTTGATTACAGTCCTTGGTATTTAAAGCTAAAGGGCGAGTGGGTTGAGTATAAAGTTGAAAGCTGGAAACGTCATGGTCAAGGCTATGTATGTAAGCTAGCGGGATTAGATGTACGTGAAGACGCGCAACTGATGACCAACTTTGAAATTGCTATTGACCCTGCTTCATTACCTGAATTGTCAGAAGATGAATTCTACTGGCGCGAATTGTTCGGTATGCAAGTTTTTACCACTAAAGGTTACAACCTTGGTGAGGTCACTGACCTATTAGAAACTGGCTCGAACGATGTTCTAGTAATCAAAGCAAATCTTAAAGATGCTTTTGGCCAAAAGGAACGGTTAATCCCGTACCTTGAAGAGCAAGTGATCAAGAAAGTTGATCGCGAAGCTCGCCGGATCGAAGTTGACTGGGATCCTGGGTTCTAACTCCAAATTACAGAGCGAGAGAACACATGTGGGTTGGCATTATTAGCCTTTTTCCTGAAATGTTCCGTTCTGTTACTGATTTTGGAGTAACAGGTCAAGCGGTTAAAAAAGGTCTTTTATCTATTGAAACATGGAATCCTCGTGATTTCACTCATGATAAACATCGCACTGTTGATGACAGACCTTACGGTGGTGGTCCTGGCATGTTAATGATGGTTCAGCCTTTGCGCGATGCTATCCAAACAGCCAAACAGGCAGCACCGGGAAAGACGAAGGTTATTTACCTTTCACCTCAAGGTCGTAAACTCGACCAACAAGGTGTTGAAGAGCTGGCAACAAACGAGAACTTGCTTCTTATTTGTGGTCGCTATGAAGGGGTAGATGAGCGCATCATTCAATCTGAAGTCGACGAAGAATGGTCGATTGGAGATTTTGTGATGACGGGTGGCGAGTTGCCAGCCATGACGTTGATTGATTCAGTATCTCGGTTTGTTCCGGGTGTACTTGGAGATTTCGCATCAGCAGAAGAAGATTCTTTTGCAAATGGTTTGCTAGATTGTCCCCATTATACGCGCCCTGAGGTGCTAGACGATAAAGATGTGCCATCGGTACTCAAGTCTGGAAACCATAAGGACATTCGTCGCTGGCGATTGAAACAATCGTTGGGCCGAACTTGGCTAAGAAGACCAGAACTCCTGGAAAACCTAGCTCTGACTGACGAACAGGAACAATTACTGGCTGAATTCATTAAAGAGCAACGCTCTTAACGAAAAGCAAGCAGTAACCTATTAAATTTAGTATCAGTTTATTCTAGGAATTTATACAAATGAGCAACATCATCAAGGCTCTTGAAGAAGAGCAACTAAAATCAGACCTTCCTAAATTCGCACCAGGTGACACTGTTGTAGTTAAGGTTAAGGTAAAAGAAGGTGACCGTGAGCGTCTACAGGCTTTCGAAGGCGTTGTAATCGCTATTCGTAACCGTGGTCTACACTCTGCATTCACAGTTCGTAAGATCTCGAACGGTGAAGGCGTAGAGCGTGCGTTCCAAACTCACTCTCCAATGGTTGATAGCATCGAAGTTAAACGCCGTGGTGCAGTACGTCGTGCCAAGTTGTACTACCTACGTGAGCGTTCTGGTAAGTCAGCTCGTATTAAAGAGAAGCTTACTAAGAAGTAATTCTTTTTGCATTCTATCGATAAAAGCGGAGCCATTTGGCTCCGCTTTTTTGTGTCTGCTATTTAGAGTTTCATAGGTAAGAGAGCCTCAATTCGCTCGTTGCTCGCTCTGGGGCGGATATAGAGAGATGAGAAGAGTGTCATACGTGAGTATACCGTCGGAAAGCTAGGTAGTTCGAGGTTATTAGATTCCCAACTCGTTCGTTCCTCACTCTTGAGAATGACGAATGGATAACTGGAATCTGGCATTGGATGATGAAGACTTATTACGGTAGAGGACAAGTAGGAGGCTGTGGCTAATCGAATCCCGTAGTGACAGTAACCGTCATTCCCTAGACTGACGAAGGAAGGAGTAGGGAGTCTCTACTCATACCATCTTACCGGCAATAAAAAAGGATTGACGTAAAACGCCAACCCTTCAAAATTTACTCGTTACGCTAAGTGGCTTAATATGGATCTTCCGACCAACCATCGCTATCCGACATGTCCGGTGCGCCAGCGATACTGTTCTCTTCGTCCGCCCATTCACCGAAATCAATCATCTGACATTGCTTGCTGCAAAACGGGCGATGTGGGCTTTGTTCACCCCATTCAACGTCAGTGTTACATTGAGGGCATTTAACGATGGTGATTTTGTTCGACATAGTGATTCTTAATTTGAGGAGGTAATAATAGTGAGTTTAGGCTCAAGTGACAACTCAAGCCAAACAATAAAGGAAATGAATTAGCTGCAGATAGCCAATTCAAATTCAATATCTTGAGTACAGGCTTGCCCAGTTTCAAAGCTCATAAATTTAATAGCGAAACGGTTTTTATGCCCCGAGATCATCGGGTAGGCACCGTACTGCATTGGAATTGAAAGGCGAAGGATATTCGCTTCATCAGCATCGCTTTGGAAGAAACCTGTACGAGCGATCTGATCCTTAAAGTGACCAGTCTCTCTGGTGAGCTTCAACCATAGTGTTAGCGCTTCATACAGAGGCTGTAGGCTATCCATCCATGTCTTAGCATCTCTAACTCTCTTATCCAGAGGAAGATGAAGCCAATAATGTAGAGCCGGTAAATCAAAGCA
This sequence comes from Vibrio sp. 1F169, assembly GCF_041439605.1. Lineage (NCBI taxonomy): Bacteria > Pseudomonadati > Pseudomonadota > Gammaproteobacteria > Vibrionales > Vibrionaceae > Vibrio > Vibrio sp. 1F169. The sequence goes on from NZ_JBGOOI010000052.1 coordinate 18,219, forward strand.
ACATGAGCCACCTGGCAAGTTAAAGCGTTGACGAATGGCGCTAAGGAAGCGGTCTTCCTTTAATGATTGCCCAAAACGTTCCGCCTGCATCAGTTCACGATAGATATGACTAATATCATTGAGCAATGATGTCAGCATCTCTTGATCGACACCTTCAACATCTAACCAACTTTTATAGGTTACACGCTGTTTTTCAATATCTTTTGCGAGTTCGCTCTTAAGTTGTATCTGTTCGAATATTTCAATCAGATCAAAGATAGAACGGAAAAAGAGTTGATACTGTTGAGCATCGGAAAATGCAGAAGACAAGTGTAACTGCCTCAAGAGTGATTCAACTCTTAAGTAGATGCGTGTTTTCTCATTTAGAGGATGTTCAAATTTGTGGGTGATCATCGAGCAAACCTTCATTCAACATTGTTTTATTCTGACCCATCTACTGCACTGATTGCCAGATACTTTTGATGTAAATCTGTGATTTGAGGCAAAAGTTCTTGGTTTTTAGTATGGTTTTTAATCACGTCATCTGCAACTGCTAAGCGCTGTTCTCTTGATGCCTGTGATTTTAAAATTGATTCAACTTGTTCCCTAGAAACATTATCGCGACTCATCGTACGTTCTATTTGCACTTCTACCGGCACATCAACGATTAATACGCGATCGGTCATGCCTTGCATTTGGTTTTCAACCAATAGCGGTGCGACTAATAAACCATATGGGGATGTGATTTTAGACAGGTCACTGTCAATTTTGTCGCGGATCATAGGGTGAAGCAGTTCATTGAGCCATTGTTTCTCTGTGGGATCAGAAAAGATCACTTCGCGCAATTTAGCTCGGTTCAGCGCCCCATCTTCGAGCAATACCTCTTCACCAAAATGGGTCGCAATCTGTTTTAGACCTTCACTGCCCAACGCCACCACTTCGCGTGCCACGATATCAGCATCGACAATATCAATATTGAAATGCTCATTGAACAGGTTGGCTACTGTGGTTTTACCACTGGCGATCCCTCCGCTTAATCCGATAATGATTGCCATGATTAAATCCCTAGTACAGAAGTGAAATACCAACCCATGATGTCATTGCCCCACATCAAACTTACCCAACCCGCAATCGCCAGGTAAGGTCCAAATGGGAACGCTTTATCTATGCCTTGCTGTTTCAAGCGAAGTTGAATCAAGCCGAAAACCAAACCGACCAGCGACGACAAAAGAATGATCATTGGTAGGTGTTGCCAGCCAAGCCATGCACCTAATGCGGCTAGGAGTTTGAAGTCTCCATATCCCATGCCTTCTTTGCCTGTTAGTAGCTTGAACAACCAATAAACAGACCACAAAGCTAAGTAGCCGGCCATTGCGCCAACTACGGAATCTTGAAGCGATACTGGGCTGATGTTAAACAGTGCTAACGCGATACCAGACCAAACCAAAGGTAAGGTGATTTGATCAGGTAACAGCATGGTATCTAGGTCGATAAAGGTTGCGGCAATCAATGCAAAGGTGAAAAAAATCAAAGCAATGGCGTAGTAATTGAAACCGTAGTGGCTAGCCACTACGGTGCATAGTATTGCAGTCAGCAGTTCGACCAATGGATAGCGAGCACTGATTGGGTTAGCACAGCTATGACACTTACCTTTCAAGAACAACCAGCTTAATACTGGAACATTGTCGACGATTCTTAATTGGGTTTTACATTTCGGGCAAGCCGAACGAGGGATACTGAGATTGAACTTCCCCTCTGGCGCTGGAATTTTATATTGAGAGAAATACTCCGAGCACTCTTGTTGCCACTCTCGTTCCATCATAATCGGTAAACGGTGTATGACTACGTTGAGGAAACTGCCAATAAGAAGGCTAAAAATGAAAGCTAATACGGGGAATAGCCAAGGATAGTAGTGAAATACTTCCATAGTGTCCTTTACCACTTAATCAATACAAGCAGTGGTTCTCTGCTTGAGGGGTGTTTGGTTGCTTTTAGCTATCCTAACACACTCATAAGATTAAAGATCGGTAAGTACATCGCGACAACAAGCCCACCAATAGCGGTGCCTAAAAATACGATGATCAGTGGCTCTAGAATCTTACCTAAATTATCGACGGTGTTGTCGACTTCAAATTCATAAATAGATGCGATTTTATTGAGCATGTCATCAAGGTTACCGGACTCTTCTCCTATCATGACCATCTGCAAAACCATCTCAGGAAAGGCATCGGTATTGCGCATCGCGATATACATCGGCATGCCAGCGGCAGTTTCACGATGAACCTCGATGATGGCCGATTCATAATGCAAGTTACCTGCGGTTTTGGCTGTGGTCTTCAGGCTGGTTAAAATAGGAATCCCTGTACTAAAACTGGTTGATAAGGTTCGGCTGAATTTGGCGATTGAGGCTTTGGCCAATACTCGGCCAAGAATAGGGAATCGCAAGCCTAGACGGCTGAATGATAAACGAATGGAATAAGACCGTTGACGCAGTTGGTAGGTAAATAATGTGACTAACCCTATGCCAACGGCAGCATAAAGACTGTAAGCCTGTACCCAATGCGAAAGGGAGAGTACTTGTTGAGTAAACCAAGGGAGATCTGCCCCGAAGCCTGAAAACATCGATTCAAATTCAGGAATGACCATGGTGAGCATTAAGTAAGAGACAGTCAAAGCGACAGCGACCACCATTGTGGGGTAAATCAATGCTTTTATGACCTTAGACTTTAGCTGCTCCCCCTTTTCTCTATAGGTTGCTAAGCGCTCAAAGACTTGCGCTAGGTTTCCGGAAAGCTCGCCAGTAGCGACCAAGTCGGTGTACAGGTCGTCAAAGTGAGAGCTTGCCGTCCGCATCGCTTTTGATATAGGGGTTCCCGCTTCGACACCTCGACAGATGTGCAATAGAATTGATTTCATTTCAGCTTTACGGTGATTGTCTGACACTAGCTTAATGGCCTGAACGATAGGCACGCCAGTGGCAAGCATGGTCGCAAGTTGTCGAGTCAAAATGGTGATGTCTTTGGCTTTGACTCGGTGTGTTAAACGAGTGACTGCTGAGATGCTTTTCTTTTTGATTTTCTTAATCTGAATATGCTGATCTTTGAGCTTTTCTCGTACTTCTAATTCAGCGAGTGCCAAGGTTTGCCCTGACACCTTTTTGCCTGAGCTGTTTATGCCTTTCCAGTGGTAGTTTTTTAATTGTGACTGCAGTTTAGTGCTCATGAGTGCTCCGATGGATTATAGATACAGAACACGTTGCAGTTCTTGATAGCTGGTCGTGCCTTCAAGCAACTTATCGATACCGGATTCTTGCAGTGTTCTCATTCCTTCTCTACGCGCGAGATCTTCAATCTCTAACGCGTTAGGTTTATTGATCAGACTATTTTTTAGTTTGTCGGTAAACGGCATCACTTCGTAGATACCCACTCGACCGGAATAGCCCTGATTACACTTATTGCACCCTTGTGGGGTGGCTTTGTAGAGTGTTTGATTGTTAGGAATAGAGTGACGTAGAAATATGTCCGGCGAGTTGTCAGCTGCTTTACAGTGGTTGCACAGTCGCCTTGCCAGTCGCTGCGCGATAATCAGGCTTAATGACGAGGCGAGGTTAAAGGGTTCAATACCCATATGGGCGAGCCGAGTCACGGTTTCCGAAGCTGAGTTAGTATGGAGTGTCGAGAGGACTAAGTGACCCGTTTGCGACGCTTTGATCGCGATCTCTGCGGTTTCTAAATCACGGATCTCACCGACCATCACTACATCAGGATCTTGTCGCAAGAACGATCGTAGTGCTTCGGCAAACCCAAAACCGATCTTTGGCGTCACCTGTACCTGATTGATACCACACAGGTTGATCTCCACCGGGTCTTCAGCTGTTGAGATATTACGCTCAGAGGTGTTAAGCATGCGAAGTCCAGTGTAAAGAGAGACCGTTTTGCCACTGCCTGTGGGCCCAGTCATTAAGATCATCCCTTGCGGGCGTTTTAGGGCATTGAGATAGAGCGCTTTTTGATCCTCGCTGTAACCTAATTTATCGATATCTAAATTGGCTGCGCTGCTGTCTAGAAGACGCAGTACGATCTTTTCTCCCCACAATGTCGGTAGAGTCGACACACGCATATCGATCGCCAGCTCGTCGTTCAAACGCAGCTTAATACGGCCGTCTTGAGGTAAGCGACGTTCAGCGATATCAAGTTTGGCGAGAATCTTTAAACGAGCGGATAACCGACGGCTTAAATGAGACGCGGGCTGTTGGACCTCAACAAGAATGCCATCGCAACGCAGACGCACTCGGTAGTTTTCTTCATAAGGTTCGAAGTGGATGTCTGATGCGCCTTTACGCACCGCATCAACCAGTATCTGATTGATAAATCGACTGACAGGGGAATCGTCTTGACTGAGATCTTCAATTGAACTCATTTCATCGTCAGAGACTTCAACAAGATTGGCGAGCTCATCTTGGGTGATCTCTTTGCGCTTAGAGTCTTGCCCGGAAATAGAGCGACCATACAGCTTTCGTATGGCGCCTTCTAATTCTGAATAGTTAGCGACAACGAGTTCTATCTGCAATCCAGTCGCGAATCTAAAATCGTCTTCAGCTTGCAAGTCGGTTGGATCGGCAGAGGCGAGCGTGAGAGTAGAGTTAGTGAGGACAACTGGGATAGCACGATACTTAGTGATCAATTCTCGAAGTCCCAATTGGTCACACAAGATTTCATAGTCAGTATTGGCCAGTTGCACTAACGGCAAACCGAAAATGGTTTTGATGTTATTAGCGAGGCTCTCGCTGGTGAATAAGCCCAGAGTGAGCAAAGCTTCAGGTGTAGAAATACCTGAAGCTTGTACATGTTCCGCAACGGCTTGTTCTTGAGTCAGGCTAAGTAAGTTAGCCTGACGGAGAATTCTTGGGAGGTTGTTAGACACGTTAAGGCGTTGCCAGTTTACAGCCTTTCAGGGTATCTGAAAGTAATGTAGCAGGGATGTCATGCGTGCATTTCCAACCTGAATTACTTCTCGTGTAAGTTATTTTTTTACCTGAAAGTGATGCTGAAGGTAAAAAAGTGAAATCAGCAGTTCCATTTGTGGCTGTAGTTCCATCTTTTGTAAATTTAAGAGTTCCCATAGCACTCATGTCTGTAGCTGCACCAAAATCGCTTGCTTGAGCGTCTTCTGGGAATGCCCCTTTTTCTTGTATATACATATCTATATTAGTCAATAGTGTTTTAGGTATGCTAACTCCAGCATTTGCTTCGGTTTTGATTACATAGCTCTTATAAGCAGGAACTGCGATTGCACTTAATATGCCGATAATGCCGACCACTATCATCAATTCAATCAGCGTAAAGCCTTTCTGGTTTGTTCTTTTACTTTTATTTTTCATTGTTCTATTCCATTCGTTAGTTTGTTTCAGTGCAAGCACTGGTTGACGGAAAGAATAGAAGTTGAGATTTAGAAGTGGAATGGTGTTCAGGTGTGGGCGCGAGTGGTTTTGTATTTATTAGTGTGTTGTTTCATATAGGGCGCAAAATTATGCGATCAGCTTAGTTAACTGATTGATATACTGATAATAAAAGCAATAAAAAGGCATGGCTGATTGCCATGCCTTGAAGTTAAGTGATTGATAGAACAATGAGATTAAGCTTTGAATCGCATTGAAAGGTCCATTGCTTTTAGATGCTTAGTCAGTGCTCCCACAGAAATGTAATCGACACCCGTTTCAGCAAATTCTGCAATCGTATCTAAAGTTACGTTACCTGAATTTTCTAGTGCTGCACGACCTGCGTTAATTTTAACGGCTTCACGCATCATGTCTGTGGTGAAGTTGTCTAGCATGATGATGTCAGCACCGGCGCTGATCGCCTGTTCGAGCTCTGCTAGGCTTTCGGTTTCAACTTCTACAGGCTTACCCGGGTTAAGCTCTTTTGCAGTAGAGATAGCCTTCTCAATCCCACCACAAGCGATGATGTGGTTTTCTTTGATTAGGTAGGCATCGAAAACACCAATACGGTGGTTGAAGCCACCACCACAAGCCACAGCGTATTTTAGTGCGCTGCGAAGTCCTGGAATTGTTTTACGCGTGTCTAATAGGCGGCATTCTGTGTGTTTGATTTTGTCAGCGTAGATTGCTGTCGCCGTCGCACAACCAGATAGTGTTTGAATAAAGTTCATTGCGTTACGCTCACCGGTTAAAAGTGCGCGAGCAGGTCCTGTTAGCGTGCAAAGTGTTTGGTTTGGTTCAACTTTGTCACCGTCTTCTACGTTCCACTCGATAGTGACTTCACCGCCCAATTGCTTAAACACTTCATCAGCCCAAGCTTTACCACAGAACACACCGCGCTCACGGGTAATGATGGTTGCGCTGTTGATTGCGTCTGCAGGGATTAGACTTGCCGTAATATCAGCCGCTGGATCTAACGTTCCACCTAGATCTTCTTTGATGGTCTCAGCGACTGCGCGAGTGATCTCTAGCGGCAGTTGCTCTTTTAAGTAATCAAGGCGTTGGTGGCTGTTATGTGTGTTTTTCATCGCAAATCTAATCTTGAAAGGGAGTGGGAATGGAATGATACTCTTGCTTAACTTCAAATTAAAGAGGCTAGCGCGACTGCTCTATGGGCAAAGTCACAATCTTATTGCGCTAGTAGAAAAGAAAGCGAGACTAAGATGACGATGAGCTCCAACGGATGGTACGACAATGCTCGGCATGTTCCTTCTCCGTATTTTGATGCTAGACCCAGCACCGACGATATCTCTCTGCTGGTGGTCCATAACATTAGTTTACCACCTGGCCAATTTGGCGGCCCTTACATTGAACAGTTTTTCACGGGCAAACTTGATCCGACAGATCATCCATTTTTTAAAGTGATTCATCAAATGGGCGTTTCGGCACATTGCTTGATTCGCCGTGATGGTGAGGTGGTACAGTTTGTGTCATTTCTTGACCGAGCTTGGCACGCAGGCCAGTCGAGCTTTGCGGGGCGTAAAAGGTGTAATGATTACTCGATTGGTATTGAGCTGGAAGGAAGCGACTTTATCGCTTATACAGAGCAGCAGTACCAAGCGCTTACTCGATTAACAGAAACGATCGTATCGACTTTCCCTCAAATAACCACCGAACGTATCACCGGTCATCAATATATAGCCCCGCTACGCAAAACTGACCCTGGCTTGGTTTTCGACTGGCAGAAGTTTAAAGGCGAGCTCAAGGTTTAAGCCTCATTATTGAAGGTGCTCTATTGTTGCTGGTGGTTGAATAGTCAACGCCTGGCATAATCACTTGTGAATTTTTGTTGTTGCGATGTAAATAAAGTGGTTAGGGGGAGGGCGTCAATAAATCGAGAGTGTGACGAGCTTATCAAACGATCTAATATTAAAACTTATGAACAGGATTTCTACCTCTAATGTGCGCTTGGTTTGATTTTTAATCAAGTGGCACTCATCTTTCTGAAACAATCCATTTTTATCCTGAAACTTTCTAGCACGGATACTCCCCAAAAGTATTACCCCTGTAAATGGTAAGACCAAATTGGTTGCTGTTTTAAATTTCATTTGTTAAATCATGGTTAATTCGTGCTGTGTTCTATGATTCAGGTCAATTTTAGTCTGGACAGTGGCGTTTTAATTATGTTAATTTCTGCCCAACTTAAAATTGGTAATACCAATTGTCAGCGAAGAAAAAGAAGAACAACAAACTATGGCTTATCAAAGGATTCGTCAGCCAAAACTCTCGGACGTTATCGAACAAGAGTTAGAAAGGTTGATAGTGGAAGGAACACTGGCTCCAGGGCAGCAACTGCCGCCTGAGCGTGAACTGGCGAAACAGTTCGATGTGTCTCGTCCTTCAATCCGAGAAGCGATACAACGTTTAGAAGCAAAACGCTTGCTTACTCGCCGTCAAGGTGGAGGTACGTTTGTTAGCGAAAATATCTGGAAAAGCTTTTCAGATCCTTTGCTTAATTTGTTGTCCTCCCATTCTGAAACCCAACTAGACTTGTTGGAATCGCGTCATGCGATGGAAGGGATTTCGGCTTACTTCGCGGCATTACGTGGTACTGATGAAGACTTTGCTCGAATTCAAGCATGCCAAGAAAAAATTCGCGGTGCGCAAGATAAGGGTGATATTGAAGCCGAGTCTGCAGCTGTGATGGCTTTTCTTATTGCTTTAACAGAGGCAGCACACAATGTGGTGTTATTGCACATTGTTCGTAGCTTGGCTCCGTTACTCGAACAAAATGTCTTAGAAAATTTAAAGCTGTTGCATCGTCGTAAAGACGTTGTGGAGAAAGTGAGTATACATCGAGCTAACATTGTAGATGCGATCGTTTCAGGGCAGCCAGAACAGGCGCGTGAAATGTCACATTCTCATTTAGCTTACATCGAAGAAACATTGCTGGATTTGACCAAAGAAGAGTCGCGCCGCGAACGTTCTTTACGTCGAATTCAACAGGGTAAATAGCCGTAATACTTCGGCTTTTTACGTGTTTAGTAGAATCCAACTAACAAAAAGGATAGATCGCCATGTCTAACATGAAGCATGACGTTGATGCTCTGGAAACTCAAGATTGGTTAGAAGCTCTTGAGTCAGTAGTACGTGAAGAAGGTGTAGAACGTGCACAGTTTTTACTAGAACAAGTTCTAGATAAAGCGCGTTTAGATGGTGTTGATATGGCTACAGGCATCAACACAAACTACATCAACACAATTCCAGCAGCACAAGAGCCAGCTTACCCTGGTGACGTAACTCTTGAGCGTCGTATTCGTTCGATTATTCGCTGGAACGCAATCATGATCGTATTGCGTGCTTCTAAGAAAGACCTAGACCTTGGTGGTCACATGGCTTCTTACCAGTCAGCTGCAGCGTTCTACGAAGTATGTTTCAACCACTTCTTCCGTGCTCCAAATGAGACGGACGGTGGCGATCTAGTTTATTACCAAGGTCACATCTCTCCAGGTATCTACTCTCGAGCATTCGTTGAAGGTCGTCTAACTGAAGATCAGCTAGATAACTTCCGTCAAGAAGTTGATGGTAAAGGTATCCCTTCTTACCCGCATCCTAAACTGATGCCTGAGTTCTGGCAGTTCCCGACAGTATCTATGGGTCTAGGCCCTATCTCTGCTATCTACCAAGCGCGCTTCCTTAAGTACCTTGAAGGTCGTGGCATGAAAGATACTTCAGGTCAGCGTGTATACGCGTTCCTAGGTGACGGTGAGATGGATGAGCCAGAATCACGTGGTGCTATCTCTTTCGCTGCGCGTGAGAAGCTAGACAACCTATGTTTCCTAATCAACTGTAACCTACAGCGTCTAGACGGCCCTGTAATGGGTAACGGTAGCATCATCCAAGAACTTGAAGGCCTATTTAAAGGCGCCGGTTGGAACGTTGTTAAAGTTATCTGGGGTAGCAACTGGGATTCTCTGCTAGCTAAAGACACGACTGGTAAGCTTCTTCAACTAATGAACGAAACTATCGATGGTGACTACCAGACATTCAAATCTAAAGATGGCGCATACGTACGTGAGCACTTCTTTGGTAAGTACCCAGAAACAGCTGCACTAGTTGCAGACATGACTGATGACGAAATCTTCGCTCTTAAGCGTGGTGGTCACGAGTCTTCTAAGCTGTACGCAGCTTACACAAATGCAGCAGAAACTAAAGGTCGTCCGACAGTAATCCTAGCGAAGACTGTTAAAGGTTACGGCATGGGTGAAGCGGCTGAAGGTAAGAACATAGCGCACCAAGTTAAGAAGATGGACATGACTCACGTACTACACCTACGTGATCGCCTAGGTCTTCAAGATATCTTAACTGACGAAGCAGTAAAAGAACTTCCATACCTGAAGCTTGAAGAAGGTTCAGCTGAGTATGAATACCTACATGCACGTCGTAAAGACCTAAAAGGTTACACGCCACAGCGTTTACCTAAGTTCACTCAAGAATTCAAAACCCCTGAGCTAGAAGAGTTCGCACCTCTACTAGGTGAGCAGAAGCGTGATATCTCTACAACTATGGCTTACGTACGTACGCTAAACATCTTGCTTAAGAACAAGAACATTGGTAAGAATATCGTTCCTATCATCTGTGACGAAGCTCGTACGTTCGGTATGGAAGGTCTATTCCGTCAGATTGGTATCTACAACCCACACGGTCAAGAATACACGCCAGAAGATAAAGGCATTGTTTCTTACTACAAAGAAGCGACTTCAGGTCAGGTTCTACAAGAAGGCATCAACGAGCTAGGTTCAATGGCTTCTTGGGTTGCAGCTGCAACATCATACAGCACGAACGATCTCCCAATGATCCCGTTCTACATCTACTACTCAATGTTTGGTTTCCAACGTGTAGGCGATATGGCGTGGATGGCTGGTGACCAACAAGCTCGTGGCTTCCTACTAGGTGCTACTGCAGGTCGTACAACACTGAATGGTGAAGGTCTACAGCACGAAGATGGTCACTCGCACATTCAAGCGAACACGATCCCTAACTGTATCTCTTACGATCCAACGTTTGCTTACGAGCTAGCGGTTATCATGCAAGACGGTATCCGTCGCATGTACGGTGAGAACCAAGAGAACGTTTACTACTACCTAACAGTAATGAACGAGAACTACGCAATGCCAGCTATGCCAGAAGGCGCTGAAGAAGGCATTCGTAAGGGTATCTACAAGCTTGAGTCTCACGCTGGTGCTAAGGGCAAAGTTCAACTAATGAGCTCTGGTACTATCATGAACGAAGCGCGTAAAGCCGCTGAAATTCTAAGCGAAGAGTACGGCGTAGCATCTGACGTATTCTCTGTAACGTCGTTCAACGAACTAACTCGTGACGGCCAAGCGGTAGAGCGTGACAACATGCTTCACCCAGAAGCTGAAGAGAAAGTACCGTACATCACGACTGTTCTTGGTAAAGAACCTGCAATCGCAGTGACTGACTACATGAAGAACTACGCTGAGCAAGTACGTGCGTACATGCCAACTGAGTCTTACAAAGTACTTGGTACAGATGGTTTCGGCCGTTCTGACAGCCGTGCAAACCTACGTCGTCACTTCGAAGTTAACGCTGGCTACATCGTAGTTGCAGCTCTAACTGAACTGGCTAAACGTGGTGATATCGAGAAGTCTGTTGTTGCTGAAGCAATTGCTAAGTTCGATATCGACACTGAAAAAACTAACCCGCAATACGCATAAGACTGGCATTAAGGTAGGTAAATACAATGACAATCGAAATTAATGTACCAGACATCGGTGCTGACGAGGTTGAAGTAACTGAGATTCTTGTAAACGTTGGCGACAAGGTTGAAGAAGAGCAGTCACTGATCACTGTTGAAGGCGACAAAGCTTCAATGGAAGTTCCTGCGTCTCAAGCGGGTATCGTTAAAGAAATCAAGATTTCAGAAGGTGATTCTGTTTCTACTGGTTCTCTTATCATGATCTTCGAAGCGGAAGGTGCTGCAGCAGCACCGGCTGCTCCAGCAGTTGAAGCGGCGGCACCAGTTGCAGCTGCTCCTGCAGCAGCTGAGCTTAAAGAAGTTCACGTTCCTGATATCGGCGGTGATGAAGTTGAAGTAACTGAAATCATGGTAGCTATCGGCGACGCAGTAGAAGAAGAGCAATCTCTTCTTACTGTTGAAGGTGACAAGGCTTCAATGGAAGTACCTGCACCATTCGCTGGTATCGTTAAAGAAATCAAGATCGCTTCTGGTGATTCAGTATCTACTGGTTCTCTAGTGATGGTATTTGAAGTGGCAGGTTCTGACGCTCCAGTTGCAGCAGCTCCTGCTCCAGCGGCGGCACCAGTTGCAGCGGCTCCAGCAGCATCTGCTGAGAAAGAAGTGAACGTTCCTGATATCGGTGGCGACGAAGTAGAAGTTACTGAAATCATGGTAGCGGTTGGCGATACAGTAGAAGAAGAGCAATCTCTAATTACTGTTGAAGGCGACAAAGCTTCAATGGAAGTGCCTGCACCATTCGCTGGTACAGTAAAAGAGATCAAGATTGCAGCTGGCGACAAAGTGTCAACAGGCTCTTCAATCATGACTTTCGTTGTTGAAGGCGCAGCTCCAGTAGCAGTAGCGGCTCCAGCACAAGCAGCAGCTCCGGCAGCAGCACCTGCCGCATCGGCGGACCGTCCTAAAGCTGAAGCAGTAGCTCCAGCAGCTGGCGACTTCCAAGAGAACGGCGAGTACGCTCACGCATCTCCAGTTGTTCGTCGTCTAGCTCGTGAATTCGGTGTGAACCTAGCGAAAGTTAAAGGTACTGGTCGTAAGAGTCGCGTACTTAAAGAAGACGTTCAGTCTTACGTTAAAGATGCACTTAAGCGTCTTGAGTCTGGTGCTACAGCATCTGGCAAAGGCGGCGATGGTTCTGCTCTTGGTCTACTACCATGGCCAAAAGTTGACTTCAGCAAGTTCGGCGAAACGGAAGTTCAGAAGCTTTCTAAGATTAAGAAGATCTCTGGCGCTAACCTGCACCGTAACTGGGTAATGATCCCTCACGTTACACAGTGGGACAACGCAGACATCACTGAGCTAGAAGCATTCCGTAAAGAACAGAACGCAATCGAAGCGAAGAAAGACACTGGCATGAAGATCACTCCACTTGTGTTCATCATGAAAGCTGTTGCTAAAGCGCTAGAAGCATTCCCAGCGTTTAACTCTTCTCTTTCTGAAGATGGCGAAAGCATCATTCTTAAGAAGTACGTAAACGTGGGTATCGCTGTTGATACACCAAACGGTCTAGTTGTTCCTGTCTTCAAAGACGTGAACAAGAAAGGCATTTACGAGCTATCTGAAGAGCTAATGGCTGTTTCTAAGAAAGCACGTTCTGGTAAGCTAACAGCGGCAGACATGCAAGGCGGTTGTTTCACAATCTCTAGCCTTGGTGGTATTGGCGGTACTGCATTTACTCCAATCGTAAATGCTCCAGAAGTAGGTATCCTAGGTGTATCTAAGTCTGAAATTAAGCCAGTTTGGAATGGTAAAGAGTTCCAACCACGTCTACAGCTTCCACTGTCTCTATCATACGATCACCGTGTGATCGATGGTGCTGAAGGTGCACGCTTCATTACTTTCCTAAACAGCGCACTATCTGACATTCGTCGTCTAGTACTGTAATTGAGAAAGTAATTATTAAGGTGACTTTCGGGTCACCTTAATTCTTTATATAAAGACTATTTTTAGAGAACAGTTTCCGGCATTTCTCATAAACTGCGGGGGAATTGTTGTCTAGCTCACAGGCTAACTTAAAGCTACTTTCACACTGTTAACATCTCTGTAAAATGTTTCCTGTTTGAAAGCCCAATAATTTTAAGAACATCTACTCAGCCTGTTAGGGATAATGACTACAAGAGGTCACAATGAGCAAAGAAATTAAAGCCCAAGTTGTTGTACTTGGTTCAGGTCCTGCTGGTTACTCAGCGGCATTCCGTTGTGCGGATTTAGGTCTAGAAACAGTACTAGTTGAACGTTACAGCACTCTTGGTGGTGTATGTCTAAACGTTGGTTGTATTCCATCAAAAGCACTTCTTCACGTATCTAAAGTAATTGAAGAAGCAAAAGCGATGGCAGAGCACGGCGTTGTATTCGGCGAGCCACAGACGGACATCAACAAGATCCGTATCTGGAAAGAAAAAGTAGTTGATCAACTGACTGGCGGTCTTGGCGGTATGGCTAAGATGCGTAACGTTACAGTTGTTAACGGTTTTGGTAAGTTCACTGGTCCTAACAGCATTCTTGTTGAAGGCGAAGGCGAAGCAACGACAGTTAACTTCGACAACGCAATCATTGCTGCGGGTTCTCGCCCAATCAAACTTCCTTTCATCCCACATGAAGACCCACGTATTTGGGATTCTACGGATGCACTAGAACTAAACGAAGTACCAGAAAAACTGCTTATCATGGGCGGTGGTATCATCGGTCTTGAGATGGGTACGGTTTACCACTCTCTAGGTTCTAAAGTTGAAGTTGTTGAGATGTTCGATCAAGTTATCCCTGCTGCGGATAAAGACATCGTTAAAGTCTTCACTAAGCGCATTAAAGATAAGTTCAAGCTAATGCTTGAAACTAAAGTGACAGCGGTTGAAGCGAAAGAAGACGGTATCTACGTTTCAATGGAAGGCAAGAAAGCACCAGCAGAAGCTGAGCGCTACGATGCAGTTCTTGTTGCTATCGGTCGTGTTCCAAACGGTGCACTTATCGATGCTGAAAAAGCAGGTATCGAAGTTGATGAGCGCGGTTTCATCAATGTTGATAAGCAAATGCGTACTAACGTTCCTCACATCCACGCGATCGGTGATGTTGTTGGTCAACCAATGCTTGCTCACAAAGGTGTGCATGAAGGTCACGTAGCTGCTGAAGTTATCTCTGGTAAGAAGCACTACTTCGATCCTAAAGTAATCCCATCAATTGCGTACACTGAGCCAGAAGTAGCTTGGGTAGGTAAGACTGAGAAAGAAGCGAAAGCGGAAGGCCTGAACTACGAAGTTGCTACTTTCCCTTGGGCTGCTTCTGGTCGTGCAATCGCTTCAGACTGTGCTGACGGTATGACTAAGATGATCTTCGATAAAGAGACTCATCGCGTAATCGGTGGTGCTGTTGTTGGTACTAACGGTGGTGAACTTCTTGGCGAAATCGGCCTAGCAATCGAAATGGGTTGTGATGCAGAAGATATCGCACTGACTATCCACGCTCACCCAACTCTACACGAGTCTGTTGGTCTTGCTGCGGAAGTATTCGAAGGTTCAATCACTGACCTTCCAAATAAGAAAGCAGTGAAAAAGAAGAAGTAATTCTTTTTTAGCCACTCGCTAATGTTTTTAAAAGCCGCTGATTCGTCAGCGGCTTTTTTATGTCTGAAGAAAAGATGGTCGTCATGCTTGTAAGAGATCCCCAACTCGCTCGTCCCTCGCTCTTTAGGATGACGAAGGAAGGAATAGGGAATCTGATTAGGTGAGAGGAAATAAAAAAGGGTTAGCGTAAAAGCCAACCCTTTAGTTTTGTTCGAAGATCGAATCTACTTATAAATGCACAGCATGTTCAAGTAGCTATCCGTCAAGGTCGAAAGTTCTTCTTGCGTATCAGCACGTTTCGCTTGGATGAATAGCGAGTAGCAAATGCCGTGGAATAGATTTGCTAGATGTTTAGGATCGTGATCGTCACAGACTTCGCCGCGTTCAATCGCCTTGCTAAACATGTTTTGTACTAACATCTGGTTAGTGCGGTTAGTGGTTACGAATAGTGGCCATACTTCATCGCGAGTTGATGCACTCCATTCGAACCATACATTTAACCAATTGCTATCTTGAGCCACTAACGTCACCATTTCAGTCGCAATATTATGTAGATTTTCTTTTGCGTGAATATCTAGGTCAATGTTGTCTGAAAGGAAGTTCGAGAATTGACGAACAACGTGGTTAAGTACTTCATCAACCAGATCTTCACGGGTAGGGAAGTAGTTAAATACTGTTGCTACTGACACCTGAGCGATGTCGGCAATATCAGCGTGTCCACCGCGGCCAATGCCACGGCGAGAGAATACTTCAAGTGCGATTTCCATCAATTGAAGTTTTCTTTTTAAGGGTGAAAGCCTAGTTCTAGGTCTCTTCGTTATTGAGTCCATTTTGTTTTTCCTTGCCAACGAATTTTTATATTAATGATTTTATTATTATTTAAGCCAAGATGAGTGTAATGGTGCATATGTGAATGGTCAATCCCTTGTGCTTGTTTTATAGACAGTTACATCAAACTTGATACATAAAGCGTGATCAGTGTTGATGTGAAAGGATGCGAGTATTGGATAACGCACCAATGCACATTTCATTGAGAATCTAACAGTAAATTCGAACCATAAGGTGGTGTGGGTATTTGAGCAGTGCTAGACTTACGCACAAAATTGAGCGACACAACTGACGTAAGTGTCAACATTCGTCGTAATCACCAAATAAAATGAGAGCAGTATGAAGCATACAGTTGAAGTCATGATCTCTGAGCAAGAAGTTCAGGATCGAGTGAACGAACTAGGCAAGCAGATCACGGAGCACTACCAAGGTAGCGAAGATCTAGTTTTAGTTGGCTTATTGCGCGGATCTTTTGTCTTTATGGCGGATCTTGCTCGTGCTATCGATTTAACTCACCAAGTGGATTTCATGACTGCGTCTAGCTACGGCAACGGCATGGAAAGCTCACGTGATGTTCGTATTTTGAAAGACCTTGATGATGACATCCAAGGTAAAGATGTTCTACTTGTAGAAGACATTATCGATACTGGTAACACGCTGACTAAAGTAAAAGAAATTCTGAGCCTGCGTGGTCCTAAATCTATCGAAATTTGTACGTTATTAGACAAGCCTTCTCGTCGTGAAGTCATTGTAGACACAAAGTGGATTGGTTTTGAAATCCCAGATGAATTCGTTGTTGGTGTGGGTATCGACTACGCACAAAAATATCGTCACCTACCGTACATCGGTAAAGTTGTACCTCAAGAGTAATAACGACTCTGTTGAACATGACCCGTCCTGATATGGGTTGACACTTGATTGACTAAAACGCTCGATGTACTTC
>NZ_JBGOOI010000053.1:0-34645 GCF_041439605.1 Vibrio sp. 1F169
TGGCTCTGGCTCTGGCTCTGGCTCTGGCTCTGGCTCTGGCTCTGGCTCTGGCTCTTTAGTTTGTGATTCGTCGCTAGACTCGTCAACAAGAAAAGCATCAGATTCAAAGTTTTCATCGCCTAACAGCGCGGTAAAGTAATCATCGATTGCTTGTTCACTCGATAAACTTGGTTGCGTCAATGTCGATTCGTTATTCGCGCTCATTTATCGCTAACCTCTCGAGATAAATAAGCAGCTGTTTATAAGCAAATACACCACGGCTACCCGATGCGAAATGAGATGCTGGCAAACGTTTTAGACTGGCATCGCGAAACTTGGTATCAATCGGCACAGCAGAGGTCCAAACTTGGTTTGGATAGTCATCTTTAAGCTGAGTCAATGTTTGCAATGATGCTTTCGTTCGCTTGTCGTACATCGTCGGGACAATCGTCACCTTAAACGGTGTTTTGCGAGACTTCTGCATAATAGTTAGAGTGCGAATCATGCGCTCTAAACCTTTCATCGCCAAAAATTCAGTCTGTACCGGAATCAAGATACGATCACTGGCAGCCAACGCATTCACCATCATCACACCAAGAATAGGCGGACAATCGATAAGCACGTAGTCATAGTCATCTTTCAAAGCGGCTAAAGCACGCTTTAAGATCAACCCCATACCACTTCGATTTCCCATTACACGGTCTAATGTCGCCAATGACATGTGTGCGGGAATAATATCGATACCTTCAATTTCGGTCTGTATAGTCAACGCTCTCACAGCTTGCGTAGAAAACTCACGCAGCTGGAACAGATCAAACAGGCTCGATTCCACCGTATCTGAGTCGTAACCCAAATAGGTGGTTAGTGATGCATGTGGGTCAGTATCAACCAACAACACACGATGACCCTTTAAGGCAAGTAAGCCAGCTAGGGTCACTGTCGTCGTCGTTTTTCCAACGCCACCTTTTTGGTTTGCAACACTCCAAACAATCATGTCGATTTACCTAAGCTAACCCAACTTCGACCAAAATCCGTTCCGCAACGCGGTCTAGAGGTAGGTCTTCAGTAGAAATGCCAGCTTTTGCTACAGCTTGAGGCATACCATATACAACACAACTATCTTCGTCTTGCGCCCAAATGGTCGAACCCGCTGTTTTTAACATGCGAGAACCTTCTCGACCATCAGCACCCATACCGGTCAGTATCATAGACAACACTTTATCGCCGTAGATCTTAGCTGCAGAACCAAAAGTGACATCCACACAAGGCTTGTAGTTCATTCGGTCACCACCATCGATAATCTTCAGACGCGCCGAACCCGGGCGACCATCAATCATCATTTGCTTTCCGCCTGGAGCAAGATAAGCCACCCCAGGTTTCAACAGGTCTCCGTCTTGAGCTTCACGAACTTCAATCTTACACAAGGTATTCAAGCGGCTAGCAAAAGCAGCGGTGAACGTTGCTGGCATATGCTGCACTAACACAATCGGATGCGGGTAGCTGGCAGGGATGCGTGTCAAAATTTTCTGTAGTGCAACTGGCCCACCAGTAGAAGTACCAATTGCAGTTAATTGATACTTTTTACCCGAAGCTCTGAATTTCGCGGTTGAAGCAACCGCTGGTTTAGCAGCAGGGGCTGTTGCTGAAATAGATTGGCGCAATGGCGCTGATGTTGGCGCCGTAGCTGTTGCGGTAGCTCTTGGCGCAACAGGAGTGCGTCGCATAAACGCACGCTTTGCAGCAATCTGAATCACGCGCTGCTGAAGCAATGCGACAGCATCGTCACGGTTACGAGCGATGTCTTCAAATTTCTTAGGTAAGAAATCTAGAGCACCAGCATCTAACGCATCTAACGTTGCTCTTGCACCATCATGCGTTAGCGATGAAAACATCAAAATAGGCGTCGGAGACGCAGCCATAATTTCACGAACGGCAGTAATACCGTCCATGACAGGCATCTCGATGTCCATGGTAATTACGTCAGGTCTTAGCTTTTTCGCTTTCTCAACCGCTTCTTTACCGTTTACTGCTACATCGATGACTTCTAGGCGAGCCTCCGAGTTGATGATCTCGCTTACTCTACGACGGAAGAAGCTCGAATCATCAACGACTAATACTTTAATCGCCATATTTATCCTTAAGTTAAATTCTTGATGCAGCTGCGTACTGCTTCAACAAGTCCGGCACATCTAAAATCAATGCTATGTGACCGTCACTTGTAATTGTCGCACCTGCCATTCCTGGCGTGCCTTGAAGAAGCTTATCAAGTGGCTTAATAACCACTTCTTCTTGGCCGATAAGCGCATCGACAACAAAACCAACACGTTGACTACCAAGTTGCACAATAACAACATGACCATGACCTTGACGTCCTTCAACAAGACCTTCTTTAGGTGTAAGCCAATTTTGTAAGTAGAACAGTGGAATAGACTTATCGCGAACGATGATCGTTAGCTGGCCATCAACCACGTTTGTGCGGCTTAGGTCTAGGTGGAAGATTTCATTTACAGAAGCCAGTGGCAATGCGAACGGGTGACCCGCAACACCGACCATTAAGGTTGGTAGAATCGCAAGTGTCAACGGAACCTTAATGGTTATCTTGGTGCCTTGGCCCATCTCTGAATCGATATCAATAGAACCATTCAGTGTGTTGATCGCTGTTTTCACAACGTCCATACCTACACCACGGCCAGAGATATCTGAGATCTTTTCTTTACTTGAAAAGCCAGGAGCAAAGATTAGATTGAAACACTCTTTATTTGTTAGGCGAGACGCTGCATCATCATCCATCAGACCGCGCTTAACCGCGATAGCACGAAGCTTATCAGGGTCCATACCGCCGCCATCATCAACGATAGCCAGTTCAATGTGGTCGCCTTCTTGAGAGGCAGACAGAATCACTTTACCGGTTTTAGATTTACCCGCAGCAACACGGTCGTCCGGCATTTCGATACCATGATCGACAGAGTTTCTCACCAAGTGAATCAGGGGATCAGCAAGTGCTTCGACTAAGTTTTTATCAAGATCCGTTTCTTCGCCACGCATTTCAAGAACGATGTCTTTCTTCAAGGTACGAGCAAGGTCACGGACAACGCGTGGGAAGCGACCAAATACTTTCTTGATCGGCTGCATTCGCGTCTTCATTACTGCACCTTGTAGGTCAGCAGTAACAACGTCTAAGTTAGAGACAGCTTTCGACATTTCTTCGTCGTTGCTGTTTAAACCTAAGCTAACAAGGCGGTTACGAACCAATACTAGCTCACCCACCATGTTCATGATGGTATCCAGTGTTGAGGTATCAACACGAACTGTGGCTTCAGCTTGCTGCTTCTTCGCAGGCGCTTTAACTTCAGCTTTTGCTGGTACGCTAGGCTTAGGTTCTGCTTTTACAGCAACAGGAGCAGGCTGTGGTTTAGGAGCGACTTTCGGCGCAACAGGCTCAGGCTTCGCTTGTACAGGCTTAGTCGCAGCATCCAACTCTTCAATTGAAGGGCCGTTACCTGAACCGTGTAACTGGTCAAGTAAACTCTCAAACTCAGCATCAGTCATTAGGTCATCGCCTTCAGACTTTACTGGTGCTTTGGCTACAGGAGCGACTGGAGGAGGTGGTGGCGTTGAGCTTGCAGCTGTCGGGCTTTGACCTGCACCATGCAACTCATCTAACAACTTTTCAAATTCGTCGTCAGTAATGTCACCACTCGCAGCTACTGGCTGAGGTGCCACAGGTGCTGGCGCTGGTGTGTCTACAGATGATGTCGTTGGTGAACCACCCTTACCGTGAAGTTCATCAAGTAAACGCTCAAATTCATCTTCAGAAATATCATCCACGGAAGATGCACTGATGTTTGAACTTTCAACAGTAGGTTCCGGAGCAATAACAGGCTCAGGAGCTGCAACGATAGGCTCAGAGATAACCGGTGCTGGAGCTTCTACTGCCACAACTTCATCTTCAGACTCTGGCTTACAGAGGCGATGAAGTTCATCCAGTAAAGATTGGTCTGCTGGTACTAAAGCTTCCTCATCTTGCACGGCTTTAAACTGTACATTGACTGTATCTAAAGCCTGTAGCATCGTATCCATCAGTCCTGATGTTACACTGCGTTGGCCATTTCTTAGAATGTCGAACACATTCTCAGCACCATGACAAGTATCCACCAGCTCGGTCAATGCTAGGAAACCAGCACCACCTTTTACTGTATGGAAACCACGGAAAATAGCGTTTAGTAGTTCTTTGTCGTCAGGGTTATTCTCTAGCTCTACCAGTTGTTCTGATAGAAGTTCGAGGATCTCTCCTGCTTCGACTAAAAAGTCCTGAAGAATATCTTCGTCTAAATCGTAGCTCATACGTTACCTTTAAAATCCAAGACTGGATAACAAATCGTCGACTTCATCTTGAGATGCAACAGCATCCTCACGAGCTTCTGGGTTCATGATCGGACCCTCTGGAGCAATAGATGACTTCTTATCTGTCTCTGGTGTTGGTTCTATTTGATTCGCACCGAATACGGTGAGAATCTCTACCAGACGTCCTTCAACCTCATTCACCAAGGTAATAACTTTGCTAATAATCTGCCCAGTTAAATCTTGGAAATCCTGAGCCATCAAGATTTCAGTCAGTTGTCCACGTAGTTCAGTACTATCACCTTCTACTTGGACAAGTAATCCATCAATGCGGTGGCATAAAGCTTTGAATGTTACTAGCTCAATGCGGCCATGCATCAGTTCATTCCATTGAGGCCTTACTTGAAGTAAACACTCGTGTAAATTAGTTGCAATTGGCATACAGCGATCGACAGCGTCCATCGTTTTGTTCGCCGCAACTTCCGTTTTATCAATGACATATTGAAGGCGATCCCTGGCGTCAGGGATTTCATCATTTGCGATAACGTTAATACGCTCGTCAAAGTTGAATTGTGTCAAAGAATCATGGAGGTCACGAGTCAGACTGCCTATTTCTTGAAGCATTGGGTTATCTTGAAGATTAAAATTATCTTCATAAATGCTTCTAACAAGAGAATCAGCACCTTGCTGCTCGTCGTTTTCAAGCAGCTCTACTAATTTTTTTGCTTGTTCTAATGAAATCATCCTGAGTCCGGCCTTACTCCGCATAGTTTGTGACGCTTCAGCTTTAGAGGTAAACGGGAAACAAAAAAGTTAATGTCTCTCTATGAAGCGCCTGAAACAGGTTATTATGAGTGCTTATAAACGCTCAAAAATCTTGTCGAGTTTCTCTTTTAGAGTTGCGGCAGTGAACGGCTTCACAATGTAACCATTAACACCCGCTTGCGCTGCTTCGATGATCTGCTCACGCTTAGCTTCTGCTGTGATCATAAGCACTGGAAGGTGCTTAAGTTCAGCGTCTGCACGGACGTGTTTTAGAAGATCAATACCTTGCATACCCGGCATGTTCCAGTCAGTTACCACGAAATCAAATTCGCCTTTTTTCAGCATAGGTAACGCGGTCAAGCCATCGTCTGCTTCTTGAGTGTTGTTGAAACCTAAATCACGAAGTAGGTTTTTAACAATTCGGCGCATCGTTGAAAAATCATCAACAATGAGAATTTTCATGTTTTTGTTCAAATTAGCCTCCACTGAATAAAATCAGTGTTGTTAGTCGTTCTGTGTCCAAGCACTTAACTTAGTGCGTAAACGCTGCATAGATTGGCTTAGTATTTGGCTGACACGAGATTCGCTGACACCTAATACTTCCCCAATCTCTTTTAAATTGAGTTCTTCGTCGTAATAAAGCGAAAGCACGAGGCCTTCTCTTTCCGGAAGTTGTTTTATCGAGTCGATCAAAGCTTGGCGGAATGATTCATCTGCAACCCCTTGAAAAGGCGTATTATCTTGAGAATCTTCATTCGGAGATATTACATCATCAGAGACACCTAAGTCTTCTATCCCTACCAATTTTGAGCAATTAATATCAGTTAAAGCACTGTGATACTGGTCTAAACTCAGCCCCATGTGCTTTGCCACCTCAGCATCACTGGGATCGCGATTGAGAGTGCCCTCTAATTCCGCGATTGCACTACTGATTTCTCGATTGTTTTTATGAACCGATCTCGGGACCCAATCCCCGCGGCGAATGTCATCCAACATTGCCCCACGAATTCGAATACCTGCGTACGTCTCAAAGCTTGCGCCTTTGGTACCATCATAGTTCTGTTGCGCTTCAATCAGGCCAATCATGCCGGCTTGAATCAAGTCATCAACTAATACATTAGGCGGTAATCGCCCCAACAAATGATGAGCGATACGCTTAACCAACACAGAGTACTTCTCAAAAAAAGCCTGCTGGCTATTGTGATTAGCATGTTGATCGTAAGTAAGCGCTTTATTCACCAAATGGTTCCTCTATAAATTCAGTACGGTTCAGCAGCCTTTCAACAAAAAACTCCAAGTGTCCGCTTGGTGTTTTTGGTATTGGCCAGGTCAATGCCTTATTAGCCAAAGAGCTGATTGCCAATGCAGCTGGGGAGCGAGGAAACGCATCGACTACGATTTTCTGTCTCTTAACTGATTGACGTACTTTATCATCTAAAGGAATACATGCTACGAGTTCGAGGCTCACATTCAAGAAGCGCTCTGTGACCAAAGTCAACTTTGCAAATAATTCTCGGCCTTCGCGGTAGCTTCTGACCATATTTGCAACAATTTTGAATCGCTGAACTTGGTGCTCTCGACTCAACAGCTTAATCAATGCATATGCATCAGTAATCGACGTTGGTTCATCACAAACCACCACAACCACATCCTGCGCAGCTCTTGAGAAGCTGATGACCATATCGGATATACCCGCTGCGGTATCAACCAATAAGATATCCATCTCGTCTTCAAGCGAACCAAAAGCACGAATCAACCCGGCGTGTTGAGCGTGTGAAAGTTCAGTCATGCTTTGTGTGCCTGATGTCGCTGGAATAATTTTAATTCCGTGCGGCCCTTCGACAATCGCATCCTTAAGTTCACACTCGCCAGCCAACACATGCCCAAGATTTCGTTTAGAACGAATGCCGAGCATGATGTCTACGTTAGCTAATCCTAAATCGGCATCCAGTACCATGACTTTCTTGCCTTGGCGAGCCATACAAATAGCCATACCTAACGTTACATTCGATTTACCTACGCCTCCCTTGCCACCTGTTACAGCGATAACTTTTGTGAGTGAAGGCTGGGTTAAGCGACGGAGGCCGCTAGCTTGATCGTGTATCATATTCTCATTCATATTTATCCGCCGCCTAGAGCCCTTCAGAATCGCTATTCCAGTAATGAGGTTCATTCTCTGTCGATTTTTCTAATAACTCATTGGCCTTAGCAATCATGTACTTTGGCTGAGCAATAACGATATCTTCAGGAACTCGTTGACCATTTGCTATATAAGCAACTGGCAATGCATTTTGTATTACCACACTGATGAACTCACCCAAACTAAGCGATTCGTCCAGCTTCGTCAGGATACATCCCGACAGCGGGATTCTTCTAAAGTGTTCAATGGTTTCTTGTAGTACTTTGCGTTGCGCGGTTGCGGGTAACACAAGGTAACTATTGATAACGGAACCACTCTCTTGCATCAATGTGTCTAACTGCTCAGATAGGCGAACATCTCGCTGCCCCATACCTGCAGTATCGACTAGAATCAGGCGACGATTACGTAACTGATATATTACATCGGCCAATTCACTAGAATCTTTAGCAACTCTCACAGGACAACCCATAATTCGACCATAAATCGATAACTGCTCATGTGCACCTATGCGATATGTATCTGTTGTCACAAGAGCAACGTTGTCTGCACCGTACTCCATTGCTGCACGGGCTGCGAGCTTAGCAACGGTTGTTGTTTTACCTACGCCAGTCGGGCCAAGTAAGGCCACAATACCGCCGCGTTTTAAAATATCTTTTTGTGTTACTGAGATTTGATCAGCGACCAGAGCAAGCAAGGCTTTCCATGCTCGTGCTGGTTTTGTGTCTTCTGGAATGTAACAGGCCATTTGATCGGCGAGTTCTGCCGAAACACCCATACGTTCTAGGCGCTTGATAAGCATCGCTCGCAAAGGTTCGCGACGTTCGACTTCTTGCCACATGAGCCCAGAGACTTGATGCTCTAATAAACGACGAATTGAAGTCATCTCGTCGCGCATCGTTTCCATTTCAGTATCTGAAC
Source organism: Vibrio sp. 1F169 (assembly GCF_041439605.1). Lineage (NCBI taxonomy): Bacteria > Pseudomonadati > Pseudomonadota > Gammaproteobacteria > Vibrionales > Vibrionaceae > Vibrio > Vibrio sp. 1F169. Next base: position 8,144 of record NZ_JBGOOI010000053.1, read on the forward strand.
CTTTGGATTGAGTGTTCTCTCGACCACGATCATAACGGGTAGGATCTAAGCGAGGTGCTGGACGCTCTACTCTGCGATCTTCGGCAATCAATTTAGATAAACCCGTTTCACGAGCAAAGGCCGAGTCAAGGCTGCCGCTAGAATGCTGGCTACTCTGAGGTTGATGACCGTTACTTGACTGGCGATTGAGCAATGCTGATAACGAGTCTTCGTTTTCAGCGCGATGTTGTTGCTCATCGTCGGCGCCATGACTGTATTGCTTTAGCATATTCGCAAAGCGCTTGGTCATTGAGCGTCCACCTTCTGCATTTGGCTGGATGCTAACCTTGTCATCATCTAATTGACGACGTCCAGTTGGCAATTTGGGCTCAGACATTTGAGTGTACTGGCTTTGCGTAGGCTGCTGAGGTTTATTGAGTCTGGGACTTGCTGTCGACGGGCTGGAATCGCCATCAATAGCGGCAACAATTTCCACACCACCTGCGACCTTTTTGTTAGACATGATCACCGCTTCTGAGCCAAGTTCTTCTTTAACTTGGAGCAGAGCTGTTCGCATATCTTTTGCAAAAAATCGTTTAATTTTCAATTCGATCGTCCGTTCTAATTAGGCGGCTTAATTACCAACAGCTTGTACTATGCGTATCTGCTTTTCGTCTGGTATCTCTTGGTAAGATAATACTCTCAAGCTTGGGATCGTGTTTTTCACGAACTTAGCCAGAGTCGAACGTAAAACACCAGAGGTCAATAATACCGCTGGCTCACCTTTCAGTTCTTGCTCTTGTGTCGCGTTACTGAGTGAGGTCTGTAAACGTTCGGCTAAACCAGGTTCAATACCAGCAGATTCTCCGCCGGATGCCTGCATGGTTTGATGCAAGATTTGTTCCAACTCGGGAATTAAGGTTATAACTGGTAATTCTGGCTCTATACCATTGATTTCTTGAACAATTAGTCGTTTTAGTGAGATACGAACAGCTGCAGTTAATATGTCAGGTTCTTGACTCTTAGAAGAGTACTCCGACAAAGTTTGGACAATGGTTCGAATATCACGAATTGGAATCGCTTCATTCAGTAGGTTTTGCAGAACTTTCACAACCACACCAAGCTGTAATTGATCCGGTACAAAACCTTCCACCAGCTTAGGTGTTGATCGGCTAAGCATCTCAAGTAAGTTTTGAACTTCTTCGTGGCCAATCAACTGTGAAGCGTTATTCGTTAACTGCTGGCTAAGGTGTGTGGCTAGTACGGTTGAAGAGTCTACAACCGTATAACCTAAGGCTTGTGCGTGTTCACGCTGCTCTTCACGAATCCAGACCGCTTCAAGGCCAAAGGCAGGGTCAATCGTCGGCTCTCCATCTATCATCCCATAGACTTGGCCAGGGTTAATCGCGAGCTCCATGTCCGGCTTGATCTCAGCCTCACCAACCGCTACCCCCATCAGGGTAATTCGATAGCTGTTTGGTGTCAGTTCCAGATTATCGCGAATGTGTACTGCTGGAATCAAGAAACCAAAATCTTGAGACAGCTTTTTCCGTACACCTTTCACGCGCTCAAGCAATTCACCACCTTGGTCTCTATCGACCAAAGGAATCAAGCGGTACCCCACTTCGAGACCAATAATATCTACCGGTTGAACATCATCCCAAGACAGTTCTTTTTGCGATGCGGGCTTATCACCATTGGCATTAGCGGTTGCAGGTAGATTTTTCTCTTCTACCTTTGCCTTGTTCTTTTTATCGATAAAGTAAGCCCCAGCCCCAGCAACCACAGCAAGGCTCAAGAAGGAGAAATGTGGCATACCAGGAACAATACCCATGATGCCGAGGATAGCAGCGGTGATCATTAGGGCTTTAGGATTATCGAACATTTGGAAGACAAGTTGTTCGCCCATGTCTTCATCAGTATTTTGACGCGTTACCATCATCGCCGCAGCAATAGAAAGTAACAGCGATGGAATTTGTGCAACCAGACCATCACCGATAGTCAGTAGCGTATAGATTTCGATGGCTTCACCAAAACCAAGGTCAAACTGAGCCATACCGATACTCAAGCCGCCAATGATGTTGATGAACAATATCAAGATACCGGCTATTGCATCGCCTTTAACAAACTTAGATGCACCGTCCATCGAGCCGTAAAAGTCAGCCTCTTTGGTCACTTCAAAACGTCGAGTACGAGCCTGATCTTGGTCGATCAAACCCGCATTCAAGTCGGCATCGATTGCCATCTGTTTACCCGGTAGGGCATCTAGGGTGAAACGCGCACTTACTTCCGAAATACGACCCGCACCTTTGGTTACAACCATGAAGTTGATGATCATCAAAATCAAGAACACCACTAGACCTACCGCGTAGTTGCCGCCGATAACCACGTTACCGAAGGCTTCAATAACGTTACCGGCCGCGTCACCACCTTCGTGACCATGGAGTAATACCACACGTGTCGAAGCAACGTTCAAAGCCAATCGAAGTAGAGTCGCAATCAGAAGTACGGTCGGGAATGCAGCGAAGTCCAAAGGCCTGCGGGTATAAACCGAAACCAGTAACACAACCATGGACAGTGCAATGTTGAACGTGAAGAACATGTCCAACAAGAAGGCTGGTATTGGCAACACCACCATAGCGAGCGTCGCAAGTACCATAACGGGTGCGCCAATTGCAGGCATCGCACGATTAGGGATTTTAGGCAGCTTGTCCGCAAAAGGCAGGGAGAATTTCATAAGTCTAGACAGTTTCGCTATGTTGTAGCCATCTCACTAAGCTATTTGAGGCTCAGGTCTAAGCTATGTTGCTATGGTTTATAGTGCATAGGTTCAAATGCACAGGTTTATAATACTAAGCTTTATATGCTCGGGATTTATAACGCTAGGATTTATAATGACTGGGCTTATAATACTCAGATTTACAATGCTAAGGTTATTAATGATCGGCTTATAATATTCGGGGTTGATATAGCAAACACTGTACCAACACTTTTCGTCAAATTATTGCCATCGCCTCTTTAAAAAGAGGATTAGCTAGCCCGCTATTATCAGGGTTCATCAAGCAGAGCTCAAGCAATTGATCTAATGTCGTAAATCAGGTGGGATCGGCATATTAGAATCTTGGAGTTTTGGCCTCTCTCCGCCTCGTTTTCGGTACTGTTTCAGTTGAAACACATATGCAAGCACTTGAGCAACTGCTGTAAACAGACCGTCAGGAATTTGTTGTTCTAGTTCGGTAGTGTGATAAAGCGCCCTAGCCAATGGTGGCGCAGGAACAATATAGATGTCATTTTCACGGGCAATTTCACGGATCTTCATTGCCATATGATCAACACCTTTCGCAACTACAACGGGGGCTTTGTCTTGATTCTGCTTATAGCGTAGAGCCACCGAGAAATGCTCCGGGTTGGTCACAATCACATCCGCTTGAGGTACGTCAGCCATCATACGGCGCTGGGCAGCTTCTCTTTGCAACATACGAATGCGGCCCTTAACTTCAGGCTTACCTTCAGTATCTTTGTGTTCATCTTTAATTTCTTGTTTGGTCATCTTCAGCTGATCGGCGTGTTGCCAAATCTGGAACGGGATATCAATCGCCACCACGATAAGTAAAGAGCAGCTGATCAGCAGAATAAAATTAAGCAAGATATCTAAAGCGTGGAAGATATTCTGTGGGTATACCTCCATGCTCAGTTGCATTAAATCGTGTTGAGAAGCTTGAATAAGATAGATGGCCATTCCCGATACAAGTGCCACTTTCAAGATAGATTTCAACAGTTCAACCCAACTCTGCAGGCCAAACATACGCTTAATACCACTGAGTGGGTTTAGCTTAGACGCCTTAGGCATCGCCGCCTGCATAGAGAAGTTAATCCCCCCGACACCCGCAGCACCAATGACGGCTGCAACAAATAAGGTTATCAGGATTAAGAACAGCGGGAACAACAGGTTCACTAATGCGCCACCCGCAATTTCGAGGAGTTTTGTGGTATCAAAAACTTCTTCCCGACTCAGAGAAAACAGACGTTGCATTGTTTCGAACAAAGCTTTCGCCATCGATTCACCAAACCACATTAAAGCAATCGCACCAACAATAAGTACTGACGCCGACGCTAACTCTTTTGACCTTGCAACCTGCCCTTTCTCTTTGGCCTGTTGCAAGCGTTTGGGCGTGGCGTCTTCCGTGCGTTCTTGACCGTCTGACTCTGCCATTTTAGTCTCCTAGCACTCTAACCTGATTAGACGACATATCTGTTGTTCGGTTTGTATCCAGAATAACTCGTAGTGACTAAACAAGCCGCCAAGGATATACCAACAAAGCAATAGGCCCACGAGTAGCGCAAATGAGAAACCCAAAGAAAAGATATTTAGTTGAGGCGCCGCACGCGTCATTACACCAAACGAAAGGTTAATCGTCAGCAGCGCAATAATACCAGACAATGACATTGCTAATGCTGTTTTGAACATGATACCCAACCACAGAGCAAGCTCTCTATAATCAACAGAGGTCAAACTTCCACTGCCAATGGGTAAAGTCTTAAAGCTGAACACCACCAGCTGCAGCATTTTCAAGTGACCGTCAGTCTCCAAAAAAAACATGGTCGCTAGCAACATAAACAATTGGCCCAGTACTGGCGTGTTTTGCCCGTTAGCCGGATCCACCATAGAGGCGAAACCCAAGCTTGATTGCATACCCAAGATCTGGCCGAGCATTACGAAAGTTTGAATCATAAATTGGGTGACAAACCCCATGGCAACGCCAATCACGATTTGTTCAAATACAGTCAAGAAACCTTGGAAAGAGAGCAGTTCAATCTCTTTAGGAACAGCGGGGATCGCAGGCATCACCGCAAAGGTGATCGCTAAACCTAAATACAGACGAATACGCGGCGACACAAAGCGTGCACCGGTTACTGTCATCACCATCAGCATGGCTGAGATGCGAGTGTAGGGCCAAAAATAATTGGCTAACCACTCTAGTACAAGGCTCGTTGGGTATTCCATATCGGTTTAGTAAAGAACTTGTGGTAAGCGTTCGATGAGCTCGAAAAAGAACTCCATCATCATTTGGGTCATCCAATGTGCAAACATCATCAACGCTAATAACGTCACGATCAAACGTGGTAGGAAACTTAAAGTTTGTTCATTGATCGAAGTAGCCGCTTGGAAAACAGCCACAACCAAACCAATCAGCAGGCTAGGAATAATTATGGCGCAAACCATAATTAGTACCATCCAAAGGGCATCTTGGAACAAATCTACGAATATTTCAGGATTCATGCTTCCCCCAGCTACAAGGCAAAACTGCCGGCGAGTGTGGAGAGTATCAAATTCCAACCATCAACAAGGACGAACAACATCAACTTAAACGGCAGCGATACAATCATTGGTGACAACATCATCATACCCATGGCCATCAAAACTGACGCCACCACCAAGTCGATAATTAGGAACGGCAAGAACAACATAAAGCCTATCTGGAAAGCTGTTTTCAATTCAGACGTGATAAACGCAGGAATCAGAACCGCCATTGAAACATCTTCTGGGTTGGTTACTTGCGCACCGGATATCTCAACAAAAGTTTCAAGATCTTTGATTCGAGTCTGTTTAAGCATAAAAGACTTAATCGGCCCTTGGGCAACATCAAACGCCTGTCGCGCTGATATCTGTTCATTCAAATAAGGCTGAACAGCTTGTTCATTGACCTGACTGATTACTGGCGACATGATGAAGAAGGTCAGAAATATCGCAATGCCAATAATCACTTGGTTTGAAGGTGTTTGTTGAAGACCCATTGCCTGACGCAAAATAGACATCACAACCACAATACGGGTGAACGATGTCATCAAAATAACCATCGCCGGCAAGAAGCCAAGCATGGTCATTAACGCAAGAATTTGCAGGTTAATCGAGTAGTCTTCACCGCCATTGGCATTGGTGGTCATGGTAAATGCAGGTATGCCGCCACCATTACCGGTTAAGCTACCAGTGGTCATAGTCTTCGATTTGGCTTGATCTTGCTGCATCGTACTGATGGTGACCGACTCAGATCCAGCGGTATTCGCAGGAATGACAGTGCCATCTTCAACCTGTGCAAATACTGACACGCTAAATACGAGAGAGCAGAATATAATGAGCTGAACCAACCACACTTTCACCGTACGGAAAAATCCGGCATGGCAAAAGTAAAATGGATTCAAAAATCCGTTACTTGTTTGCATCTTTTTTTATTAGCTGGGAAAGCTGACTTGAAAATGTACTTTTTTCCAGCATCTCCTGAGTGAGAGGTTTATCGAGCTTAGAGATCAGCTGAATCGATTGTGTGGTAATGCCTACCAAGAACTGTTCATCACCCGCTTGTACAATAGCGATACGTTCTTTTGTGCCTACCGGAATTTGCCTAATAATAGCCAAACCTTGTTGATTCGACATCGCAGGCACTTGCATTCGCTTCAGTAGCCAAGCAATAAATAAAATGAAGGCTATAACGAAAATTAGCGACCCAAAGGTGGTCGCTAAATCGAGAGAAGGAGGCGTTGCCGCAAAGGCAATAGAAGGAGTAGCAAGTAGCCCTACTCCCAAGACTCTACGAGACAAACCTGTCATTCCGAGAGAAGAGCCCGCCAGTCTTTGAGACAAGAAGCCCATTAACGCAACTTCTTAATTCGTTCTGTTTGACTAATAACGTCTGTCAAACGAATACCAAATTTGTCATTCACCACAACCACTTCTCCATGAGCAATCAGAGTGCCGTTAACCATCACGTCAAGTGACTCACCAGCAATTCTATCTAGCTCAACAACCGAACCTTGGTTCAATTGAAGTAAGTTACGGATACTAATTTGAGAGCGGCCGACTTCCATTGAGATAGTCACTGGGATATCCATAATGGTATCCAGCTTACGACGCTCATCTTCTGAAATTGGAGACGATGAGTCGGTTAACTCATCAAGTGGTGCCGCGAGAACATCATCAACATCGATTGACGGTGCTGAAGGGTCTTCACCAAGTGCTGCAGCCCATTCGTCTGCTAGCTTTTGATCTTCACTAGGTTCCATTACCAATTCCTATACTTTTATCTACTTTGCTATTCTTCATCTTCGCTATTTTCCAACTCAGACATTAAGTCTTTGCCAAGAAAGGCGAGATCGGTTTTGACCACATGAGGTCTTTCAATTTTTTCAGAAATCTGTACCGCGAGCTTCTCTCCGGAACGGCCCATTTTAACACGATAGGTCGGCAGTTCTTCAACAAACATGGTTGCATGCTCAGGCATATTCATCGGGATAACATCCCCAGGACGAAGTTCCATCAAATCACGCAAAGAGATATCTTGCTCGAGCAAATTGACACGGAAGTTGACTGGCACATCCATGATTTCATCACGCAATGCAGAGCTCCAACGAACGTCGGTTTCCATTTTATCTGATTGGACACCAGCATCCAGCAGTTCACGAATCGGCTCAACCATTGAGTAAGGCATAACCACATGGAAATCACCGCCACCGCCATCGACTTCAATGTGAAATGAACTCACAACAATCACTTCGGTAGGGCTCACAATGTTAGCCATACTTGGGTTTACTTCAGAGTCCAAGTATTCAAACTCAACGCCCATCACGGGAGACCAAGCTTCTTTGTAATCTTCAAAAACAATTTTCAGTAGTAACTGAATAATTCGTCTTTCTGTTGGTGTAAATTCGCGACCTTCAATCTTGGCGTGAAAACGACCATCACCACCAAAAAAGTTCTCTACGAGAATGAAAACTAGCCGAGCTTCCATCGTGATTAGCGCAGTACCTTTTAACGGGCGGAAGCGAACCATGTTTAAACTTGTGGGTACATAGAGTGTGTTCTGGTACTCACCAAACTTCATCATCTGTACGCCGTTGATCGACACTTCAGCCGTCTTACGCAACATATTAAACAAGCTAATACGCATATGACGTGCGAAACGCTCGTTAATAAGTTCAAGGGTCGGCATTCGACCACGAACGATTCGATCTTGTGATGAGAAATCAAAATTGACCGTATTGTCACTTTCGGTTTCTAAGACATCTTCAACGTCTTCAACATCATCAACGCCATGTAATAGCGCATCAATTTCGTCTTGGCTTAATAAATCGGTCACATATTACCTATTGAATTACAAAGTCAGTGAATAACACTTTTTCAATTACCGGCTGGCCAACAGCTTGAGTTAAGCTTGCTTTAATATCTTCAGTCGCCTTGTTCCGCAGTTCAACTCTCCCGGCAGGAGATCGTAATTGATCGACCGTCGCCGAAGCGAATGTGGCAAGTAGTGCGCTTTCAACAAGTGGAGAGTGGTATCGAGCGAGAACTTCATTCTTCATACCACGTACCATCAGCTGTACTTTTATCTGAACTAAGCGATCTTTCTTATCGCCCGTAACGTTAAATAAGAAAGCTTGAGGCACATTAACATAGACCACTGGATCGGCACCCATGAGTTGAACCTCAGCTGACGCCCCAGCACCCTCAGCCTTATCATCGGAACCCATTAAGAAAAATGCGGCACCACCACCTCCAAGTAACAGCACAACAACCGCGATAGCGATAATGAGGAGCTTACTCTTTCCTTTCGGTGTTTCTTGTTCTTCTGCCATATTCAGCTCTAACTTCCTGTTCTTCTATTAACTAACGGTACTTTCTATTAACTAACGGTTCTTTCTATTAGCTAAGTGTTTTAGCCTGATACTAGGCATAATAACTAATTCCATCACGCTTTGACGTGACATTCAATTCAAGATTGCTGTTGCTATCAAGGTTTTCATCACCTTGACCATCATTTATACGGTTAGAGCCTGATTGTTGCTCGCCATTATTGTACCTGTCTTGCCCCTGACCAGTATTCTGTTGCTGAACTGAAGACTCAGCAAGCTGCATCCCTTGCTGGGCGAGCATCTCCCTCAAACGAGGTAAGGTTTGTTCAATAACCTCTCTCGCTTGTTGGCTACCGACAGTAAAGTGCACGTTCGCCACATCATTATTCATGGTCATGCGAATTTTCATCTGCCCCAACTCTGGTGGGTCAAGACGGATATCCAAGTTCTTGAGATTCTTAGACATCATCATTTGGATTTTTTCCGCCACCTGCTCGTTCGCTAACTCTTTAGTGAGTTGCAAAGGTGCCTGTTGAGCCGCTTGAATTTCAGCTCGTGTTGGTGCTGAACCCACCGTAGCTGTAGCTTGTGCGCCAGCCGCCGAGGCTATCTGCTGAGCAAAGGTCGAATCTTTAGAATCTTCTTTAGCACCGGCTTTGCCCAAACCAGACAATGCCGCGGCACCTGCGCCCGCTTTAAGAAGCGCATCAGTAGAGCCTGCTTTTGTAGTGACTGGTACTGCATTCATCGCGATCCCTTGCGCGGTTAAAGCTGGATCCAACGTTGCTTGCTGCTGAGGTGAAGCAACATTAGCTTGTTGAGCGGCTGCATGTGCATTGTTGGCGTGCAGCATTGCTGCCTTATCCGTAAGAGCATTGTTTGTTGATTGAGAAGCGGCCTGCGCTGACACTTGTTGTGCAGCCGTCGCTACAGCTGCTGTTGATGCTGCCGCAGCTAAAGCTTTAGTTTCGCTTGAATCCGTATTATCCCAATCAATAGCTGCGGGTTCACCAGACGCGCTGTTCACAGCCGGAGCTTGATTTAGCAAAGCCGTTGCTTGTTGTTGAACGTTAGTGAGCTGTTGATTCAACAGGTCTAAGTTAGAGGTCGCTTTAGCCAAAGCGGCTTGCTCATCAACCGTCAACTTAGCACCACTTTGTTGCTTCTTAAGCAAGCTATCGACAACAGACTGTTCTGATTCGATTTGTCCATTCAATTGTTTTAGTGCTTTGGTATGGGCATCAACCTGCTTGGCGAGTTCAATATCCGCAGCTGAGATCGCTTGGCTCTGTTCGGCCACCGCGGCGCTAGCCGCATTCTTTTGACTCAGCTCTCGGTTCATACTGGCTTCAATTTGTTCTGGAGTGACGCCTTTATCCATCAACTGTCGGATTTCATCATCAGTCAGCTGAGACACACCCTTACCTCCGGTAAGAACAGCGATTTCAGAATCCACCTCAAGACTATTCTCTTGGATTGCTGCATTCGTTTGTTGTCTCGCCTCATCCGTAACGGAGGCTACTGCAACTGAAGCACCGGAGATATTACCTTGGGCGTTATCTACCTGACCTTGCTGAGGCAAGCCTTTGCCGTTTGGCGCTTGATTTAGAGTTTTGTTTGCCTCATCCAATTGACCAAGCAATTTATTGCCTTCATTCATCGCTGCATTAGCTTGCGATGCTTGCGTAGAGCCATCTACAGCTGATGTACCCTGAGTTTGGGATTGAGCAACCTGTTCTTTAGAATCATTCGTCGTAACCTGCGCATCTTTACCATCCGCCTTATCAGCGACAGTGCTATCAGTGCCCGAATTGGCTTTGAGCTTAGCCTCAGTTCCAGACACAGCCTCTGCAGATGTTTCCTCAGCAGCTTTCTCGCCTTCTACTTCTGAAGCTGCTTGCTTGCTTTGCGCTTCGCTTACTTCGTCAGTAGCCTTTGATTCAGCTGAATCACCTTTGTTCGCTTCGGCTGACGCTTCACCTTCGGTAGAGGCCTGTTTAGCATCAGGTTTCGCGGTGCTTTCTGTGTCTTTTGCTGCGACTTTACTGTCACTTTCTTCAAAGCCTAGTGCTTCTTTGAAAGACTCAAAGAAACCTTTAGAGTCTCCAGTTTCTTCTACCTTTGAAGAGGCAGAACCGGAGTCCAACAACGATGACGTTTTGTTGGTCGCTGAATTTGAGGAAAGACTAACATTCATATATACAAGCTCTATCTACTAGCTTTGCTGCCTTGAATCAGACAACAAAAAGAAAGTCGGGTGCTTTTTATGCCTTTGGTGAGCATAACTCGCAATTTGATATAAAACAGAGCAAGAAACATGCCTATAAGTTTTAAGTCTGCCATCTGCAGAGCAACACTTGCGTCATTCGTGAATTAGGTTCAAATCTTCTTTCGGCTATATAACAGAGTCGAGAACTCATCCATTTGCTTTTGCTCTCTTTGATCTTGCAGCTTTGCTTTTTCTTTCTGCTTTTTCTCCATCAACCATTCGTAGGATTTACGCTTTTTTCGTAACTCCATCCAATAGTTTTGGCAGTTATCGACCTGATTTTTAAAGTGGTGTTCCGCTTCTCTCTGCTTAGAGAGCGTTTCATCTAATTGCGTTAAGAAACGGTTTAAGTGGCCATATTGGCTAGCCGTTAATCCGGCCTTACCTCGGTCAACAAGTTGCTGGCAGTAATCAAGTCGATATTTTTCAATCTGTTCGACCTGTTCGTAGTAACCCTGCAGCTCGACGTTCGCTTGATTCAGCGCCAATACAGCTTGGTTCTCTTGGTCTTTCGCTTGATCGAGAAGAAATTCTAACGCGTTATCCATGATTGACCTTATTCAACACGACCTAACCGCCTAACACATGCTTTAACATATTGACGCACATGTCATAGGGAACCGTTTCTTTCATTTTCTGTTGTAAGTACTCGTCCAATCTCGGTTTCAAAGTGAAAGCACTGTCGATTGCAGGGTCTGTTCCCGGCTTGTAAGCACCAATCGAAACCAAATCTTGATTTTTCCGGCATATAGACAGCACTTGTCTAACGGCTTTCGACATCAAGACATGTTCTTCGGTGGTGATTTGAGGCATAACACGACTGACGGATTTCTCAACATCAATCGCGGGATAGTGACCAGCATCAGCCATCTCACGAGATAAAACAATGTGACCATCAAGAATCGCTCGCGATGCATCGGCAATAGGGTCTTGTAAATCATCACCTTCTGTTAACACGGTAAAGAAAGCAGTGATAGAACCTTGTTCATCGTTACCATTACCTGCTCGCTCCACCAGCGCAGGAAGCTTGGCAAACACAGACGGCGGATAGCCTTTGGTTGCTGGCGGCTCACCCACAGACAGAGCGATTTCACGCTGCGCCTGAGCGAAACGAGTCAATGAGTCCATCAGTAGTAAAACATCTAGACCTTGGTCTCGGAAATACTCGGCTACAGCCAGTGCGGTTTGACAGCCTTTTAAACGCATCAATGGAGACGAATCCGCAGGAGCGGCGACCACAACAGAACGCTTACGACCATCTTCGCCAAGGATCTCTTCAATAAATTCTTTTACTTCTCGTCCACGCTCACCAATCAACCCCACCACGACCACTTGCGCGGTTGTACCACGAGTCATCATCCCAAGCGTAACCGACTTACCCACACCGGAACCCGCAAACAGGCCGATACGCTGCCCTTTGCCCACCGTTAATAAGCCATTAATCGCTTTTAAGCCAACATCAAGTGGCTCAGAGATAGGTTTACGAGCTAAAGGATTGATTGGCTCAGCATTAAAGGAAGCGCGTTGCTCGGTATAGATTGGACCTAAACCGTCGAGCGGATTACCTACGCCATCGATAACACGACCAAGCAACTCCATTCCAACAGGGATACCGCTTTCTGATGTCATCGGTGTCACGCGAGCGCCAGGTAAGATCCCAGTAATTTGTTCACTGGGCATCAAAAACAGGTTATCGCCAGAAAAGCCAACCACTTCGGCTTCCATCTGACCAGACATGGTCTCTACTAAGCATAAGCTGCCAATTGGCGCTTTGCAGCCGGTCGCTTCAAGCGTTAGTCCAACAACACGAACTAGTTTGCCTGAAGCAATTGGTCGCGACTTTAGCCCCTCGACTTTGTATTGGCTAAGACGGTTCGCTAACTCAAGCATTACTCATGACCTTGATGACGATTTACACCACAGAAGCTTTGAATGACGTTCTTCACGCGCTCTTCCATGCGGTAGTTAACACTCGATTCACCCGCTTCAATTTGTACGTCGCCGCGATTGAGTGCAGGCTCTGATACCAACGTCCAATTACGAGAGTCCAATTCCGTTTCGCCATACGCTGAGCGTATTATTGCAACGTCTTCAGGGTTTAGCTTCAATGTGATCGCGTGACCTGAAATTGGCAATGACTCTACCGATTCTTTCACGGTATCTAGTATGATTTGTGGGTTGGTTTGCACTTCAACATGAACCACTTCTTTGACCATAGTCAGCACCATGTCCACCAGTTGCTTCTCTACCTGAGCATTCATCAGCTCTAATGGCTGAGCGAACTGGTTGGCTAGCCCCATAAAGATGGCGACTTGCTGCTGAATGTACTCTTGACCAGCAGTAACGCCTTCAAGTTTGCCGGCTTCGTTACCCTCTTCGTGACCTGCGGCAAACCCTTCTTCTTTGCCTTTTTCATAGCCTTGTTTGAAGCCGGCTTCTTGACCTTGGTGCAACCCTTCTTGATAAGCGCCCTGCTTGATCAGGTCGATTTGCTCTTCCGTTAGAACCAGCTCTTCGTCTTCAATGGCTTCTTCAACCGTTGGCATCCAGCCAGGATCGTAGTTAAAAGCCGTTTCTTTGGCTTGTTTGTTCACATCAGAGGTATAGTCAGGCAGCCCCCATTTCTGAGGTTGGGCAACCGTATTATCTTCTTCAGGGCGAAGGAAGCCACGTTTTCTATCACCTGACATATCAGTACCTATCTATGAGTTCGTCCAACTGCGTTGTAGATTCAAGCAATTACACGGTAGTTAATCTGTGGTTTGAGGTTGGATAAAGAAAAGCCCCAACAATGTGGGGCTCTTGAGGTTTCTGTATTAAAGGAACTCGTCGGCGCCACCAGACAGCATAATCTCGCCACTGTCTGCCATCTTCCTCGCAATACCCAAGATCTCTTTCTGAGCAGCTTCTACATCAGAGACTTTAACTGGCGGCATCGCCTCAATATCGTCTCTCATCATATCAGCAGCACGCGTAGACATGTTCTTGAAGATCTTCTCACGTAGGCTTTCATCAGCACCTTTAAGCGCTTTCTGTAGAACGTCTTGTGGAACATCACGCAGCAATCGCTGAACACCTTGGTCATCAACTTCAATAAGGTTTTCAAAGACAAACATAAGATCTTGGATCTGTGTTGCCATGTCTTCGTCTTGATCTCGAATTTGCCCCATCAAGATGCCTTCTACATTATTGTCCATGTAGTTCATGATCTCAGCAGCGGCTTTCAGGCCACCAATTTTGGCAGCTTGAGCACCCGCTTGACCCGCAAACTGTTTCTCCATGATTTCATTCAATTCAGCGAGAGCTGAAGGTTGAACTTCTTCAAGGTTAGCAATACGCATCATCAAATCAAGGCGAACACGCTCAGGGAATTGAGACAAGATCTCCGCAGACTGATCCGATTCCAAGTAAGACAGTACGATCGTTTGAATCTGTGGGTGCTCGTTAATGATGATGCTTGCCACCTGACGAGGGTCCATCCACTTAAGAGAATCCAAACCTTTAGAACCAGTACCTAAAAGGATCTGATCAACAAGGTTATTCGCCTTATCTTCACCTAGAGCAGCCACCAACGCATTACGCATAAAGTCTTCACTGCCCATACCGATGTTGGTGTACTTCTGAATATCATCTAAGAAAGCGCGGTGCACAGCACCTACTTTTTCTTGAGACCAATCCGTTGAACGAGCCATTGCACTACCAACACGCTGAACCTGTTTAGGTTCTAGATGGCGAATGATACCCGCAGCATCTTCTTCACTTAAACTTAGCAACAAGATCGCAGCGCGCTCTTCGCCTGAGATAGACTCGATATCGACACTTGCGACATCAAGCTCACCACCTTCTGCTTGTTGTGGAACAATTTCGTTAGCCATCTGCCACCCAATTCTTAACTACTTGAGCTGCTAGCTCTGGTTCATTCGCTACAAGTGCACGTACTGCTTTCAGTACGTCCTCATCTTTGTGAAGGTTAGGTAGGTCGATACTTGAACCAAATTCAAATAACTCACCACCTTCAATATCACCACCAATTAAACTGGTTTCGCCGTCAGCACCAATTGGCATGCCGTCGGGTCCGTACATTTGATCGTCATCGTCTGCTGCTGGGTTAAGCAGTTTTTTCATTGCAGGGCGAACCAGCACCAATACGACAACAATAATAACCAACGCACTCGCAAACCAACGAACCCAATCATTAAAGTGTTGGTGCTCCCAAATTGGTACGTCAGCAACAATATCCGTTACTTGAGGTGCAAATTGCATGCTTAACACATTGAGTAAATCACCGCGGTTTTCATCAAAACCCACAGTTCCAATCAATACCTGACGTATCGCGTTAATTTCGCTTGCTGGAATTGGGGTGTGAACCACTTCTCCCGTATCAGGGTTCAATGATTGGCGATCTTTGATTGCAACAGATACGGTCTGACGATTAACCGTGCCGCTCTGTTTTCGCTCATGACTAATGGTCGTGTCCAGCTCAAAGTTGCGGGTCGCTTCTTTGTGAACCGAACCTTGCCCCATCATCGTACCATCTTTCATCTGAGCCACGTCCTGGGGAATCGATGCATCAGCAGGAGGCTGGTTACTCAAAGCCCCTGGAATACCAGCCACAACGTTGCCGTTATTGTAGTCTTCTAATGTATATTCACTTCGGGTTGCTGGAGTATTCGGATCAAAACGCTTTCTTGTTTGTTCCACAGCACTAAAGTCGAGTTGAATATCAACCTGAGCCGTGTAGTTACCAAACCCAAGAATCGGAATCAAAATGGAGTCAATTTTTTCACGTAGCGCTTGCTCTTGATTACGCTCTAACTCGTGCTCTTTTCGGCGTGCCGCTGACATCGGATCCTGAGAGCCAGAGCTCAAAAGTCGGCCATGCTGATCGGTCACCGTAATTCGCGAAGTTTTCATCCCCGGAACGGCACTAGCCACCATGTCCACAACAGAATCAACTTCTTGCTGCTTGAGGTTCGTCCCCGTTTTAAGTGTCAGGAATACTGAGGCAGAGGCTTCTTGATTGTGACGAACAAAGACACTTTGCTTAGGTAAGGCAAGTAAAACTTGAGCTTTACGTACCTGCTTCATCTGTTCAATCGCTTTAGCAAGCTGTCTTTCACGACTTAGTTTAAGACGCTCTTTCTCTAAACGTTGTGATACACCAAAACCCATGTCTTGCATGAGGATATCATCACCGGTGTTTCGCTCTTGGTTCAAACCCGCTCGAACCATATTTAACTTTAATGAGTTATATTCACTCGCTGGTACCGAGATGGTATTCCCTTCAAGAGAGTACTCAATCTTCTGCGTATCCAAATAATCAAGAACCGGGATCAACTCTTCTGTTTCGTAAGCCCCTAATGGACGCATTTCTGGCTCTTTCACCCAGAAAAACAGCATTACAATAAGCGCTACACAGATCGAGATAGAAAGAACTAAGACGACTTGACGAAGCAAATCGAGATCACCGACGGCCATATCGAACTTAGATGAACTGCGCTCACCTAAATCGGTATTTTGCCCTTCGCCATCTAGATCAGAGCTTGCAATAAGTGCGTGGTCGTTGCTATCGCTTACGGTTAAATCTGTTGTTTGACTGTTATCTGCCACTATTTACTACCCAACTTATACCGGCATGTTCATCAGCTCTTTGTACGATTCGACCAATTTATTTCTAATTTGGATCGTCGCTTCAAAAGCCACACTAGATTTATTACGAGCAATCATCACGTCAGATAAAGACACGCTTTGATCGCCACTGTCAAAACGAGTTTGAAGATTACCAGAGGTCTTTTGTAATGAGTTCACATTATTGATGGCATTAGTCAGCATGTTGCCAAAATCTGCACCAACCGCTTGGCCCGTTGCAGCAGGACGCGTGCTGGCAGCTTCAACCATCATTGCCTGCATTTCGCCTTGTAAACCATCTATTCTCATTTACTACCTCAGGAGTCAAAATTATGACTATCTATTTAGCTTTATTATTGACAGAGCAATTAACGTGCCATGCATCAATTTGACTAGCTATCGTAATACACTAGTCAGAAAGCTGACACTACTAATTTATGTTCAATTTGGAATATCTATTCCAGCATCACGCATTTTCGCTAATTTATAACGCAATGTACGAGGGCTAATGCCTAGCTTTTCAGCCATATCTTTACGTCGACCATGACAAGCAATCAATGTTTCGAGAATGATCGCATACTCTTGATCTCTAAGTTCATTTCCAAGCCCTTCGCTACCTGCCACGACTTTATTGATAGGATTCGCTTCAGCAATCGGCTTAATTTCTGGCGCTGCAACACTGTTCCCTTCAACGATCTGTTGTAGTCCAGTTGCGTCTTGCCAGTCAACACCTTCAAGTAAAATATGTTCGCCTGAAATATTTTCTTGCTCACTCAAAATTAGAGCGCGCTGCACGACATTATCCAGTTCACGTACATTTCCCGGCCACGGATAATTGACGAGTTTACTAATGGCTTGCTCAGACAGAACAGGAACAGGCATTCCTAGTTTGGTGCAATGACGTTCCACCAAATGTTTCGCAAGCGGCGCAATATCACCTTTACGTTCACACAGCGCTGGCCAAGTAATTGGAAATACATTCAGTCGGTAGTATAAATCTTCACGGAAATTCCCTTCAGAAACATACTGTTTTAGGTCGCGGTTACTGGTTGCTAGAACACGGACATCCAATTTGATGCTCTTGCGGCTACCAAGACGTTCAACTTCGCGCTCTTGCAACACTCGCAGCAATTTCGCTTGTAGGCTGAGATCCATTTCGCTGATCTCATCCAACAAAATAGTACCGCCTTGAGCTTGCTCAAATTTACCCGGACAAGCTTGAATCGCACCGGTGAACGCACCTTTATCGTAGCCAAACAGTGTTGCTTCCAACATATTGTCTGGAATCGCGGCACAGTTAATCGCAACAAACGGACCGTCTTTACGGCTCGAAGCGTTATGAATATAGCGAGACATGACCTCTTTACCAGAGCCACTTGGCCCTAGCACCATCACGTTGGCATCGGTTTTAGCCACCTTGTCAGCCAGCATCATTAGTTTGATACTTTTCTCATCAGCAACAATAGCATCGCCATTGTCATCCGACTTTACGGGAGCGTAACGGCTCACCATGTTTAACAGCACTTCTGGCGCAAATGGCTTTGCCATGTAGTCGATAGCGCCTTCTTTCATTGCCGCGACCGCATCTTCAATGTTGGCATAGGCCGTCATCAATAGAACCGGAAGATTTGGCCAATGCTGCTTGATGTTTCTTAGCAATGCTAAACCGCCCATACCGGCCATCTGAACATCAGAGACAACGATATCAACAGAGTTTGATTTCAATTTTACCAGAGCATCTTCCGCACAATCCGCTTCCAGCCATTCGTAACCAGCAAGCGCGAGTGTATCGACAAGGGCTTCGCGTAGACCTTCATCATCTTCGACGATTAACACTTTGCTTTGAGCCATAGGATTCTCCAGTGTAAATTCAGTTAAAACTTATTAGTCTTCAGAAGAAGAGCTTCTTTCCAACGGTAGACACATGGTAAAGCATGCGCCATCACCCTCTTCTGATATCAATTCCAGTCGACCTTCATGTGCTCGGCATACCATTTGTACAACCGCTAAACCTAGACCTGTGCCTTGAGAACGAGTGGTAAAGAAAGGTTCCATAATTTTACCTTGAAGTTCTTTAGGCACACCGGGGCCACTGTCTTGTACTGATATCTTAAGTTCACCGTTTACGGGTCTAAAAAACACATCAATCTGCGATTTCTTGCCAGCAATTTGAACCGCGTTCAAAACTAGGTTACTTAAAGCAGAAGCGATAGCATTGGCGTTGCCAAACATTTGAGTCTTTTCATCTTCAACTTCCTGACAATAATCAATCTGGTTGCTTTTTAACGCAGCCTCCACCATAGGATGAAACTCAATGATGAGTTCCGCGATGGTGAATGGCTTAACCACCTTGTTGTCGCCACCTTTGGCAAACAACAGCATGTCATTCACTTGTTTCTCTAAATCATGCAACCTATCCATCAGCTTAGATTGAAAACGCGTTTTTGTTGCCGGCGGCAAATTTGGCGCGGCAAGGTTTGATGCATACAGCATTGCACTAGAAAGCGGCGTGCGAACCTGATGGGCAAGCGAAGCGACCATTCTTCCGAGTGAAGATAAACGCTGAAGATCGCTCACACGAGACTGAAGTAAGCGAGTTTCTGTCAGGTCTGTAATCAAAATAAGCTGACCTGTAGTCGAAGCTGAAATCGCTAAGCGCACTTTTCGCCCATTCTTCAATGAGATCTCATGCCCATCATCGTCCCTTGGTTCAAAGGCATTTTGTATTACCGAAAACCATTTCTCGCCAACCAACTCAACCCCGAGAATACGGTGTGCTTCAGGATTCGCTTCTCTCACTTCACCATGTGTATCTAACAAGATGACCCCCGCAGGCATAACATCGAGCACTTGCTTATAGCGCTCAACCTGTTGCTCAACAGAATCTAGATGTGATTGATTTTCTGGTTCGTTAGATAGGTGCATGTCAAAAATTTGCCTCAAATACTAAAACAGCCTGACATGTACAACACAAGTCAGGCTATTTGCTATATTTATCACATAGTTAAGCAAGCAACAACTCGACTATGGTTTATCTGTTCGTTTAGCTAAAGTTGCTAAAATGCTAAAGTGTGTACTAGTTTTCGTTTTCATCGAAAATAGGCACTAACGCTGCAAGTTATATTTGCGCATTTTTTCGACCAGAGTGGTTCTGCGCATTCCAAGCATGTCAGCAGCGCGAGCAACAATACCGCCCTGAGCCTCCAACGCTTGATTGATCATATTCACTTCCATATCAGCGAGTAGTTCTTTCAAGTTAACCCCTTCAGCGGGTAAATCTTGAGGTGCGTTCGCATTGTCAGCAAGCTCATCGTGCTGCTCAAAACTGAAGTCTTCTGAGAACAAGTCAGAAAGAGCATCTCGCTCTTGCTCTTCCTCTGATGCAAAATTATTAAACTCTGGCTGAAACTCTGGGATATCACTGTATCTATATTTAGTTGGTAGATGATTCACATCAACCAAGCTATTTGGATATAAAATAACCATTCGCTCAACTAAATTAGCTAACTCACGTACGTTGCCCGGCCAGCAATGCTCCATCAAAGAGTTGATTGCACGGGGAGTAAAACAGATTGGCATGCCACCTTCAGCTTCCATTCTGGTCATCAACTCCTGAAGCAATAGGGGAACATCTTCTTTTCGCTCCTGAAGCGATGGCATTTCAATTGGGAAAACGTTCAAGCGATAGTAAAGGTCTTCACGGAACAAATCATCTTCGATCATATTTTCAAGATTGCGGTGTGTTGCCGCAATCACTCGAACATCAGCTTGAATGGTACTATTGCCACCTACACGTTCAAAACTGCGTTCTTGTAAAACACGAAGCAACTTAACTTGCATCGCCATTGGCATATCACCAATTTCATCAAGAAACAGTGTACCACCTTCAGCCAACTCAAAACGGCCTTTACGTGCGGTAATTGCACCAGTAAACGCGCCCTTCTCATGACCAAACAGTTCACTTTCGAGCAAGTCTGGCGGTATAGCGCCACAGTTTACGGGAACGAAAGGTCCTGAACGACGTTTAGAATGATAGTGAACATTACGTGCTACAACTTCTTTGCCCGTGCCTGACTCGCCAAGAATCAATACGTTTGCTTCAGTAGAAGAGACTTGTTCAATCAAGTGACGAACTTCTTGGATACCAACACTCTGCCCAACTAGACTACGAAAAAGCGTGTTCTTACGCGCTGAAGGTAAAATTTGAACGCCTTTACGGCCTAAGAAGTCTTTACAGTGTCTCAGTGCATCACTTAATTGCGGATAGTTAAGAGGAAGTTCGAGTTCACCAACAAAGTTAGTAAGTTCCTCAACCGGGTAATCGTTTTTGCCAATCACCAGTAAAGGGATGTGATTAACATGAACAAGCTTTTCATTCAGTAATGCGAAGCCTTTGGCTTTAATTGAACCAATGATGCAGCCAGCCCACTGTAGGGACCAGTCAACTTTGTGTGCTTGTTCAGAGCTGATTACTTCGCAGCTCTCTCCTACAAACTCTAATATTGTGCTTAAATTGTGACGATTTTGAGCGTTATCATCGACGACAAGCAGTTTTGCCAAACCTTGCATAAGTAGGAATTATTGCCTTTATTTTGGTGCGATGCGGAAATTGGTAAGCGACGTAAGAGACAAAACAGAGAAAATATCAATGATTATGATCTACGTGGACAAATCTAGGAAACCAGCAACGAAAAAAGCCATTAGGCTATCTAATGGCTTCTATTTTATTTGATTATAAAAATAAGGCAACCAAGCAATTCAGAGATATGCGATTGGTTTAAACTGGGATGTTTCTTTAAATACCAACATCCGCAGACGTTAAATTGTGATATTCATTCGGAATTTGGTCCCAAGCGCTCTTAATTTCGCGGATAATATCGATAACATCATCAATTGGCTGAGGATCATTTTTGTGATTTGCAGCAGAAATTTGCGTGATCATAAACTCATAAAGTTGATCTAGATTTTTCGCAATGTCGCCACCATCGGACATCGATAGGCAACTACGCAGGCTAATAATGATATCTAGAGCCTTACTCAGTCGCTCACCTTTCACCGGGATGTTGCCCGCTTGCATTGCCGCTTTACCTTGAATTAAGCGCTCGATAGCACCAGCCATTAGCATCTGAACAATTTTATGCGGTGAGGCAGCTGTAAGCTGACTATCCACTGATACCTTTTTATATGCCTGTAAAGAACCGCGCATAGTAAACCTCTTCTATAAAAACTTTTTGTATTGTTGAACTGATTTGGCACCATGTCGGTATTTATGTAAGTTTTTACCTACTCGACCAGTCTCAGACTGCATCAGTTCGACCAATTGTCTTGTTCTCGAAATGGCTTCAAACCACTCGGAGCTTTGCTTAACGTCGGGATATGAATCGATTAATTGAAGCACGTTTTGCAATAACTGTTCTCTGTTATCGACAAGATGCACTATTTCTTCAGCATTAATTTCACTATATTCGAGCTTAGACATAATTAATTGATCGAGCTCACAAAGCTCTTGAAGCAGTTTGCTCATCTATTAGCCCATTGCACTCATCATGCTGCCCAACTGAGATTGCATCTTGCTGGTCGCATCCTGCATCGCAGTGAACTTGGAGTGCGTACGGCTCTCTAGGCTATCCATGCGTCGGTCAAGCGCGCTTTGATCATCAACCAAACGGTAATTTTGTTCGACTAAGCTCTTTTCTCTCGTGCGGATTGAGCCCGTAACACCCGTGATCCCTTGAATCGCATCTTCGACTTTTTTGGCGAAACCGTTGTTGCCGCCAAAGAACTCACCCAACTTATCAAAGTGATTGTTAAGCTGACGATCAAGCATGTCGTAGTTGATTTCTAGCGAGCCTTGTCTTGTGGTGGTGATACCAAATTCAGTCAAAGACTTAAGGTTGTCAGGCGCGTCTTCAATGCTTGAAGAGAACACACTTTTTAGTCGCGAGTCTGCGTTACGCACTGTACTGTCACCAGAAAGAGGGCCTTTTTGACCTGTCAAAGGGTCAACACTCGCCAAACCTTTAGATATTTTGTAAAACTGATTATAAGAGCTAACAAAAGCTTCAATATCTTCACGAACACGATTACGGTCGTACTCAACACCAATTTCTGCTGGCGGCTTATCTTTTGGCGTTTTACCTTTAACCGTAATATCAATACCTTCAACGGCATCTTCAATCACATTATTATTGCTAGAAAGCTGAGCGACACCATCCAGAATGACCATTGAATCTTGTCCAGCTTGCACTTCAGTCATGCCGCTGTATTGGTCAAAAGACTGTTGAGCCAAAGCCAGATTAGCTTGAGCTTTATCAACCTTCTCTAAATGTGTTCGTTCCCCCGGAGATAACCTAGCTCTCTCTAATTGCTGAGCCTGCTCCGGGGTTAATTCACCTTTCTCAACTCTCTTCGCTAACTCTGAACGTTCATCAACCAATTTACTTTCTATTCTGGCTTTCTCGGCATCGAGCTTCTGCTGCGCTTCTTTGGGGGTAACATAAGAATCCGTCAGAGTACCTGCGGCAGTATTTGACCACCCCGGAATATCAGCGGCTTTCTCGATGGCTTTTTCGTCAAGCTCGAGTTCAGGCCTAAAAAAAGAATCGAGTAATGTGCCCGAAGCGGTGTTGTTCCAGCCTGGGATCGTATCTTCTGGCATCCCTGAAGCCGCTAAGGCGGACGCATCTAGCGCCTTTTGACCTGCCATTGCCGCTTCTTGGCCATAAGTTAAATTATCACGGTCAAATTCAGCGAAAGGATCTTCAGGTTCAACGACAGGTTCCGATTTTCTTTCAAAAATAGGATTGCCGTTTTCATCAAATATGGAATTTCCGTCATCGTCTCGCAGCGGAACAGCAAAGCCGTCAGGAATTGGGTTACCGTCAGCATCCAATTTAGGAGGGGCATCAGCTAAGACGCCTTGCGCTACTGAGCGAGCATCTTCTAAGGCTTTCAGTCTTTCCGATAGGGTTTTATATTCTAATTTTTTTAGAGGGTTGTTATCTTCAGAGTCAACGTGGAGTTTTATTTGATTGTCTTCACCAGACATATTTGAAGCGAGGACTAACCGTGGTCCTTCTTTATCATTAATGATAGAAGCTCGAACACCCGGATTATCCCCAGCGCTGTTAATACCTCTAACAACATCACGCAGTTTTGAGTTAGCACTAACTTGTGTTTCGAAGCTCTCGCTACCAAGCGAAACCTGCAGCTTGCCAGGGCCAAATTTCATGTCATCTGATAGAACATCAGAAGCCACTTTATGGCTCTGGGCAAGCTGCAACACATCGATGGCATATTTGCCAGCGATCGCTTCGGTAGTCGCGGTCGCAGAAACAAGATTTTCATCAGTACTTTCTACTGTTCGCACAGCAAAAGCTTTATCCTGACGAAAGCTTGTCATCAGATCCTTCATCGAATCAAGGGATTCTCTGAGTCTTCCATAGGCACTAATGCTGGTGTCGATTCGCGTTCGTTCATTGTCGATCTGTTGCTGTTTAGGCACACGCTCAGAATCAACAATTTTGCTGACCATGGAATTGATATCCATGCCAGACGAAATCCCCATTGGGCCAAAACTCATTAAACCACCTCAATAATACGACTTAAACCTTAGCCTCCAATATTCCACTATTCGAGGTTTGGGCTGCTAGGCGCCTCAGAATTTCGAGCATTTCTTCGTCGGGAATTTGGCGAATAATATCGCCTGTTGTGGTCTCATAAATAGTGACCACATCTCTCCCAGTCTCTTCATCAACCTTGAAGGCAACACCCTTGTTAAGAGAAGATATAAACTCATTGACCTTCTCAACCATCTTGACACGCTCCTGATCATTTAACTCTTGTCTATGTTGAGCTAATTGAATCGCCGCTTCGGTAGCCATCTCTTTCGATTTTTCTACCTTGCCATGAGATGTTGCTTCTTTTAGTTGTAAAGTGCTCGACGCACTACTACCTTCATCGCTTGCAAATTTAGTGCCATTAGGTGAGCCATAAGGCTGGATGTTCGACGCGTTAGATAATATTTCCATAACACTCTCCCTCCCACCTTTATGAGCCTAACAGTAAAACTCTACCCAGAGTAGAGTTTACCGTTACTTACTGAAGTAAGTTTAGCCCAACAAGCTTAGAGCTGCTGATGGTGATTGTTTTGCTTGAGCTAAAATAGAAGTACTCGCCTGTTGTAAGATTTGAGACTTCGTCATTGCCGTTGTTTCTTTTGCGTAATCGGTATCTTTGATACGGCTCTTAGACGCATTAACGTTTTCGTTAATATTATCTAAGTTGCTGATTGCGTGATCAAAACGGTTTTGGAATGCACCGAGAGATGCTCGGTTACTGTCTACTGATTTTAGAGCGCCATCAATAATAGATACCGCGTTGTTAGCACCAGCAACCGATGTTACATCGATATCGTTAACAGTAACGTCTTTACCTGCACCAATCCCTAGCTCGCCCGCCAGACTGCCGCCAAATTCAACATTACCTTCAATTTTTTGGCTAGAAGCAAACAGTTGCAGTTTACCGCCTTCACCTACCGATGCTTGGACGTCTGGACTTTGGCCATTAATATACGTTGCTAGCTCTTCCATGTCGTTGCCTTCTTTCGCAGAAATAGACAACTCTTGAAGATCACCAAACTGATCTTGGTATTTCATCGTTAGAGCAGAGTTTGCTCCTACACGCCAAGACGTATCTTTACCCTCGGTAACACTATAGCTCTTACCGCCCATAGCTTGAGTGTCAGTACGCATATTATTCATCGTCAGCATTACTGCTTCACCAGAATCTGCACCGATTTGGAAAGATTGGCTACCAAAAGTACCGTTCAAAAGCTTGTTACCACCAAAAGAGGTCGTTTCAGCAATACGGTTAAGCTCAGTGTTTAACGCCGATACTTCTTCTTGGATAGCAACACGTTCAGATCTCGTGTTTGAGCCATTTGAAGATTGAAGAGAAAGGTCACGCATTCGTTGCAGGATATTGGTTGACTCATTCATTGCACCTTCAGCAGTCTGTGCAATAGAGATACCATCATTCGCGTTTTTTACAGCCATATCTAGGCCACGGCTTTGCGACGTTAAGCGGTTAGAGATTTGTAGGCCTGCAGCATCATCTTTCGCGCTATTAATTTTATAGCCAGAAGACAAGCGCTCCATTGATTTTTGAGTACCTTCAGCCGCGCTATTTAGGTAGCGCTGAGCCGTCATTGCAGACACATTTGTGCTTACATTAATCGCCATAGTTGATCTCCTTTAGGCATTTTTTCATGCACTTATGTGACTCTCACCTCACAAAAACACATGTTATTTTGTTTTATATACCAGTGTCTCTCTCACCTTACATTGGTACATATCATTTCTCTCAATCCCTTTAACGGCCCCTTAACTAGAAGCTTTAATAAAAAATGCATTTTTTTTCGTATTATTTTAAATATTAAAAAAAACGTGAAGTAGTTCGATTACTTTCACGGCATCTTTTAAAGCAGGACTTATACCAATAACAGTAAGTAAGTAAGTAAGTAAGTAAGTAAGTAAGTAAGTAGAAATAGCGCAGGAAAAATGCTTGAGAACAAGGCAGGGTTTTTCGATAAGTAGTTATTCTACAATTAGAAGCTCTCACGCCGTTATCGAGTTTTTAGCAAGCTAGGGTGATAAGTTATTTACTACGATTGGTATTAACACTATGTGTATCAACATCCATCAGAACATTGATATAAGAAAGGATTCCTGATATCTCGCTCTACTCGGTTCTGGAATGACGAAAGGCTACTTCGATACAATAAGCAATAAGCAATAAGCAATGAGCAATGAAATCATCATTTCCCAACTCGGTCATTCCCTACAGTGGGGAACGAACGTGATAGGGAATCTCGCTTTTTCTTTCCCCCCTGATCTCGAAAATTACCGTTACCAAATCGCAGGCAATAAAAAACCCAGCCGAAGCTGTAATGCCGTTCACTTAAGAGTGAACGGCATTTTTGTTCTTAGCATACCGTTGTG